>NZ_JBFBJZ010000004.1:0-209306 GCF_040686255.1 Kitasatospora sp. NPDC085879
CTGCTGGGCGAGGGGCGGCGCACCGCTCTGATCATCAACGCCGACGACTACAAGGACACCGAGGCCCGCGCGGCCTCGCTCAAGCGTGAGGTGGAGGAGCTGGAGAGCGTCGGCCTGCAGCCCTTCGAGGTCGACCTGCGCGAGTACTTCGGCCGCCCCGAGGCGCTGGCCGAGGTGCTCTCCGGCGTCGACCTGGTCTACGTCCGCGGCGGCAGCGCCTTCGTGCTGCGCCGGGCGTTCGTGAGCAGCGGCGCCGACGACGTGATCCGCCGCCTGCTGGCCGAGGACGCCTTCGTCTACGCCGGCTACAGCGCGGGCCCCTGCATGCTGGGGCCGACCCTGCGCGGCATCGACGGCGAGATCGACAACCCCGACCTCGTCCCCGACGGCTACCAGGACACCGTGATGGACTGGGACTGCCTCGGCGTGCTGCCCTACGTGATCGCCCCGCACTACAAGTCCGACCACCCGGAATCCGCGGAGATCGACCGCTCGATCGGCTACTTCACCGATCACCACATTCCTTTCATCGCCATTCGCGACGGACAGGCCATCGTCGTCGACGGCGAGTCCAGGACCGTCGTGGGCTGAAATCACCCAAAAGCCGTGCACCGGATTTCCGGCCCCTTTCCGGGAGATGCGCGCGGCAGCACTTCTCCCTGTTCTCCGGACCGGAGGGAAATATGACCGCTGTCTGGGAACGCGCAGGTGATGCGGCCGAGGTGCACGCGCTGCTGCGTGCGTGCGACGCCCACCAGGCGGAGCGGTCGGGTACGGCTGCGCCCGACCGCAGCCTCGCGACGACCGAGGCCCTGGTGCGCCTGGGCGCCGTTCACCTGCTGCGCAGCGACGGCCGGGCCGTCGCCATGTTCACCCTGACCACCGCGCCGCGTCCCGAGCCGGCGACGGACGACTACCCGCCCGCGAGCAACCCGGTGTACCTCAGCCGGCTCGCCGTGGCACCGGACCTGCTGGCCGACGGCACCCTGATGGGGGTGCGCTGCGTCCGCAAGGCCGTGCAGCTCGCCGGCGGGACGGGCGCGGACGCGCTGCGCGCGGAGGCGAATCCGGACCTTGTGAACACCCGCGCCATGCTGGCCGACCTCGGGTTCGAGCAGCACGGCCCCGTACACGCGGACGAGACGGGCCGACGCTACGTCCGTCTCCAGCGGACTCTTCGACCGGGGGAGAAACCTCGATGACCACATACACCGCCCCCGCCGTGGTGGCCGAACTGCTCTCCGGCGACACGCCGGTGGTGCTCTTCGGCGCCGGCGACCTCGGCGTCATGGCGCACTACGCGCTCACCCGGCTCGGCGTGCGGGTGACCTGCTTCTCCGACGGCCGCGCCGTCAAGCACGGGACCACCGTCCGCGGCCTGGAGGTCCGGGCGCCCGAGCAGCTGGCCGAACTCCCCGGCGACACCCATGTGTTCCTCTGCGGGAACTACCTGGAGTCGATGACCGACCGGCTCCGCGGGATGGGCTTCACCCGCATCCACACCTGCGTGGACCTGCTCGACGGCTTCGACTTCACCGGCTCGGACACCGGGATGGAGCCGGTCTTCATCGAACGGAAGATCGCGCTGCACAAGCGCGAGTGTCTCAAGGCCGAGGAGCGCGCCTCCGAGGCCCTGGTGCTGAAGTACCTCGACGTCGTGGTGACCGAGGCCTGCTCGATGAAGTGCCAGGACTGCTCCAACCTGATGCAGTACTACACCAAGCCGAAGCACAGCGACCTCGACCTGCTGGAGAGCGCGGTCGACCGGATCATGGACAGCATCGACGGGATCTACGAGTTCCGGGTGCTCGGCGGCGAACCCTTCGTCAACCCCCGCGTGCACCGGGTGATCGACAAGCTCACCGGGTACGAGGGCGTCGAGAAGGTCGTGGTGTACACCAACGCCACGATCGTCCCGCGCGGCGAGAACCTCGAGTGCCTGAAGAACGACAAGGTCGTCGTCGACATCACCAACTACGGCACCCACTCCCGGAAGCACGACGAACTCATCGAGGTGCTCGACGCGCACGGCATCGCCAACCTCAGCAAGATCCCGGTGTGGACCGACTCGGGTCGGATCAAGTTCGTCGAGCGCAGCGCCGAGGAGCTCGACGACATGTTCCAGAACTGCTGCGTCAACGACGTCCTGACCCTGCTGAACGGCAAGCTGTACCGCTGCCCGTTCTCCGCCAACGGCACCAACCTCGGTGCCGTCCCGGAGACGTCGGCCGACGTCGTCGACCTGACCGGCGACCGCGCCGGCGCCGAACTGCGGGCCGACATCCGCCGCCTCTACGGGCGGTCGACGCACCTCACCGCCTGCTCCTTCTGCAACGGCCGGGACTACCGGACCCCGCGGATCGAGCCGGCGATCCAGACCCGCAGGCCGCTCCCGCTGGTATGAGGATCGCCGTCTTCCCGATCGACGCGATCGGGCACGTCAACCCGCTGCTCGCCGTCGTCACCGCGCTCGCCGCCCACGACGGGGTCACCGAGGTGCGCAGCTTCGGCTCGCCCGTACTGGCCCCGTCGTTCACGGAGGCCGGGGCGCGGCACGTCCCGATCGAGCTCGGCGCCGACCCCCGGCCGGCGCCGCCCTCGCTCTCCGACCTGGCGTACAAGAGCTTCGTCCGGCCGACCTCCGTGATCGCCGAACACCTCGACCGGGCGAAGGAGTTCGCACCGGACGCGGTGCTGTACGACGTCTTCTCGGTGCACGGCGCGCTCGCGGCCCGTGCGCTCGGCGTCCCCTCCGCGTCGCTGGTCACCTTCCCCGGCTACGGGGCGCTGGGCGAGGACTTCGTCGCCCACCACGGCGCCCCGCACCCCGAACTGGACGCGGCCAACGAGCACTACCGGCGGCTCACCGGCGCGGACCTGCTCGGCGAGGGCCACCTGCCCGTGCTCTTCCCCTCGGACGACCTCTCGATCGTCACGGCGGTCGAGTCGCTCGCCCGCGAGCCCGACAGCACCACCCCGAACCTGCTGGCCCTGCTGGCGCGCTCCACCGGGGTCTACGAGTACGTCGGCCCGTCCGTCGGCCGGGCCCGGTTCCGGCCGCCGCCGGCGGCAGTCCCGCGGCAGCGCCGCACCCCGCGGTTCGACCCGGACTTCCCGTACGAGCGGCTGACGAGGGCCAGGAAGGACGGCCGGAGCATCGTGCTGTTCTCCCTCGGCACCGTGCTCACCGACTTCCGGTTCCACTCTCCGGTCGGCGGCGCCGCCACCGGCCGGGACTTCCTGCTGCGGATGCTCGGCCACCTGGTCACCGCCTTCGCCGACCGGCCGGACGTGCTCGTGGTGGCGGCGACCGGCTCGGTCCTGACCGAGGCGGACGAGCCCGACTGGCCGGACAACTTCGTGGTCCGGGCCTTCCTGCCGCAGCTGGAACTCCTCGAGTCCCACGCGGACGTCTTCATCACCCACCACGGGATGAACTCCACCACCGAGAGCATCCTCGCGGGCGTTCCGATGGTGTCGCTGCCCGGCGCCGGCGACCAGATCACCAACGCGGAGATCGCCACCGCGAACGGGGCCGCCGTCGCGTACTGGGACCTCCGCGACCCGTTCGCCACCGTCACGGCCGAGACGCTCGGGCGGGCCGTCGACGAGGCCCTGCACGACCCCGCGCACCGGGCGGTCTGCGGCCGGCTGGCCGAGACCATGGCGGCCGCAGGCGGCCCCGCCCGGGCCGCCGGGCTCGTGGTCGCGCTCGGCGCACGGACGGCCGGCCGCTGACCGCCGGTCGGCGGCCGGCCCGGACACCCGGACCCGCCGCCGACCGTCCCGCACACCGACCGCGCTCGCACACCGAGGAGGCGGCAGGTCAGGCCAGCGTCGTCAGGAACTCCGCCAGCCCCTCGACCACCCGGCGCCCGGCGGCCTCCGCGACGAGGTCCTCCCGCCAGCGGGCGGCCACCGACCAGGCGCCGTCCGCCGACGGCTCCACCTCCACCAGCAGCCCCGCACCGGCCCGGGGTGCGGCCACCCGCACCGGCCGGTAGCCGATCCCGTCCCCGCCGAACCGCCCGCCCGGCGTCGGCAACTGGAACGCCACCATCGCGCTCCACAGCCCGTCCTGCGCCCCGCCGGGCCGCACCGCCCGGACGACCTCGTCGAACGGGGTACGGGCGTGCCGCAGCCCCTGGAACACCGCCCGCCCGGTCGCCCGGACGAACTCCGCCGGCTCCCGCCCGTCGGCCGCCATCGGCAGCACGATCGGATTGACGAAGCACCCCACCACGGAGTGGAAGGCCCGCTCGAAACGTCCGGACGAGATCGTGGCCAGGTGCAGCCGGTCCGCACCGAACGCGCGCTCCAGGCCGTGCGCCGTGCCGCAGAGCACCGCCGCCAGCGGGAGGGCCCGGGCCTCCCGGACGGCAGCCAGCACCCCCTCGACCGCGGCGGGGTCCAGGACCACCTCGTGGTCCCGGCGCGGCGCCTGCTCCTGCGCGGCGGCCGGCAGCAGCCGCGGGCACTCCCCGCCCAGCATGTCCCGCCAGAACGGCAGGTCGCGCTCCTTCCACGCCGCGACGTGCTGCGCCTCCCAGCGGGCGTAGTCGTGGAAGCCCGGCACGGGCGGGAGGTCCGGCTGCCGGCCGGCGGCCCGGGCCGCGTAGGCCGCGCCCAGGTCGTCCAGCAGCACCTGCTCCGACCGGCCGTCGAAGACGATGTGGTGCAGGCTCAGGCAGAGCAGCCACCGTTCGTCGCCCAGCCGGCCGAGGCGGGCCCGCAGCGGCGGTTCCTCCTCCAGGTCGAACGGCTGCCGCCACCAGTCGGCGCACAGGGCCGCGGCGGTCTCCGCCACCGGCCGGGAAGGGTCCGCGACGGGCGTCGCGACCAGCGGGGTGCGGACCGGGTCGAAGGGCAGCACCTCCTGCACGGGGCCCAGGTCGCCGTCCCAGCGGAACACGCTGCGCAGCCCGGGGTGCCGCCGGACCACGTCGTCGAAGGCCGCGGCGAGCGCGGCCGGGTCGACCGGCCCGGTCAGCAGGTAGGGCAGCACCACCTGGTTGTCGTCCTGCCCCGGGGCGAGGCTCTCGTCCAGCAGGAACCGCTGCTGGCTGTGCGACAGCGGGACGGGCCCGGTGCTCATCGGCCCTCCAACGCGGTCCGGTCCAGCTTGCCGTTCTGATTGGTCGGCAGCCGGTCCACCCGGCGCCAGGTGACCGGGACCATGTAGTCCGGCAGCCGGGCCGCGACGTGGCCGCGCAGCTCGGCCGAGGCCGGCCCGTCGGCGTCCGCGGCGTACACCGCCACCAACTGTGCGTCGGCGACCAGGACGGCCGCCTCGCGGACCGCCGGGTGGCTGCGCACGGCGGCCTCGACCTCGTCCAGCTCCACCCGGTACCCTCGCAGCTTGACCTGCCGGTCGACCCGGCCGAGGTGCACCAGCGCCCCGTGCTCCCGGCGGACCCGGTCCCCGGTGCGGTACCAGTCGTCCGGCCGGGGCGCGCCCCGCACCACCGCGAACCCGCCGTCCTCACGGAAGAACCGGCCGGCGTTGGCCGCCGGGTCGACGTACCCGGGGAACCGCTGGACGCCCCGGACACAGAGTTCGCCCTCGTCGGCCGGCCGGCCGTCCGGGCCGACCAGCACCGACTCCAGGTGCGGGTAGACGGCGCCGATGGGCACCGTGCCGTTGCCGGTCGGCAGCCAGTCGGCCGGGTCGTCCGGGAGGCGGTGGTTCGCGCAGACGCCCGCCAGCTCGGTCGGCCCGTAGTTGTTCTCGATCACGCCGTGCGGTGCGGCCGCCTTCCAGGCCGCCGCGGCCTCGAAGGTCAGCTGCTCGCCGCTGAACATGCTCCAGCGCAGGTCCGGCAGCGACCCGGGTTTCAGCGCCCTGGTACGGCGGGCCAGCGCGATCACCGAGGGGACGGTGTCCAGGTGGGTGATCGCGTGCTCGGCCAGGAACCGCACCGGGCTCAGCCAGGCGCGGAACCCGGCGACCACCAGCGTGGCGCCGGACGCCCAGGACGCCAGGATCTCGAACACCGAGGCGTCGAAGGACAGGTCGGCGGCCTGTGCCACCCGCGCCCCCGGCCCGAGTTCGTACAGGTCGACCACGTGGCCGAGGTAGCCGGCGAGAGCGGCGTGCGTGACCGGCACGCCCTTCGGCCTGCCGGTCGACCCCGAGGTGTAGATCAGGTACGCCTCGCCCTCCGGAGGCCGGTCGCCGCCGGCCACCGGGCCGGCGGCGGGCAGGTCCGCCGGTCGGACCTGCCGGACGCCCGCGGCCTCGGCGGGCACCGGCTCGGCCGAGTCCGCCAGCAGCAGGGCGGGGCGGGCCTCCCGCACGATGTCGGCCACCCGGCTCTCCGGCCAGCGCGGGCTGATCGGCAGCACGGCCCCGCCGCTGCGGAGGATGCCGAGATAGGCCGTGTAGGTGTGCAGGGACTTGTCGAATCGCAGGCCCACCCGGCCCGGTTGCGGGCCGAGCCGGGCGGCGACCGCCGACGAGCCCTCCCACAGCTCCGCGTAGGAGACGTCCCGGCCGTCGATCCGCAGGGCCGGCAGGTCGGGGTGGCGGACCACCGCCTCCTCGACCGCGGTGACGATGTCGCGCATCGGTTCTCCGGTCCTTCCTCTCAGCTCACCAGGGCTTCGGTGCGGGCCTGCAGCCGGCGCACGCTCGGATAGCCGAGGCTGACCACCCGGGGCACCGCGACCAGCAGGGCCAGCACGCTCAGGCTCGCCGCCACCCCGACGGAGGCCGCGACCGCGCCCAGGGCGTAGCCGACCGGCCGCAGCGCGGACGAGCTCAGCCAGTCGTAGGACGAGACCTTCGACAGCGCGTCGTCCGGGACGTGCTGCTGCATGGTGGTGAGCCACAGCGAGTCCGCCGCCGTCATGCCCGCGCCGGCCAGCGCCAGCGCCGCGGCCTGGACGGCGGCCGGCGCACCGGAGGCGACCAGCAGCAGTGCGGGCACCAGCAGCAGTTCGGCCAGGCGCGCGGCCAGCATGGGGCGCGCGGGCTGGAAGCGGAGCAGCACCAGGTCGCCGAGGACGTCGCCGGCGCCCAGCGCGGCGACGACCACCGCCCAGCTCAGCGCCCCGGACTTCTCCTGCAGGGCCAGGATCGGACCGACCACCATGAAGACGGCGACCGCGACGTGGGTGGCCATGAACCCGGTGAGACTGGTCCAGATCCACGGGGTGCCGCGCACCAGGCGGAAGCCCCTGGCCAGTTCACCGAAGGTGGAGCCGTCCGAGCGCCGGGCGGTCTGCGGGAGTCGGATCCTGGTCGCGCAGAACGCGCCGACCAGGAAGGAGGCGCCGTCCAGGGCGAGCGCCCAGCCCGCGCCGACGGTCGAGATCAGCAGCCCGGCGACGAGCGGCCCGACCACCCCGGACACACTGCGGGTGAACGACAGCAGGCTGTTGGCCTGCTGCATCCGTTCGGCGGGCACGGTGAACCTGGTCAGCCCGGAGGAGGCCGGCAGGTGGAAGGCCTGGGCGGTGCCGAAGAGCACCTGCAGGACGATCAGCAGCACCAGGTTCACCCGGTCGAGCAGCACCATCGCGGCGACGCCGAACTGCACCGCGGCCCGCACCGTGTCCATGGCGGCCATCACGTGGTGGCGCGGCAGGCGGTCCGCCCACACGCCGCCGAGCAGCACGAAGACCACCAGCGGCACGGTGCTCGCGCCGAGCGCGATACCGGCGGTGGCGCCCGAGCCGGTCGCCTGGAGCAGTCCGACGGTCAGCGCGACCAGGCTCACCATGTTCCCCAGGACGGAGATGGAGAAGCCGGCGTACTGGTAGCGGAACTGACGGTGCGTGAACGGCTGGAAGGCCTGGGCCAGTTTCATGGTTCCTCGGGACGTTCGAACGGGGGTGGGACCGGATTACCGGCCTGCGGGGGCGAAGCCGGCCGCGAGGGCGCGAAGCACCTCGTCCACGGCGGTGTCGAGCGACGGCCGGTCCTCGCCGCGCACCGTCACGTTGGCCATCCGGTACTGGGTGGCCGACTTGGGGTCGCCGGGCCGGGCCAGCTCGTCCACGGCGCGGACCCCGGGCAGGGCCCGCAGGTCGCGTGCGCGCAGGCCGGTGCGCACGTCGCCGTCCCGGTCCGCGAAGGTCGGGAACAGGCCGGCGGCCGCGCCGCGCATCGCCGAGAGGTCGGCCTCCGGTGGCTCGCCGAGCGCGACCTGCAGCGCGACGCGGACCGGATCGGGGCCGTCCACCAGCCGGAAGAGCCGGGCGGTGTGCCCCGCCAGCCGGCCGTTCACCTCGATGAGCTCGAAGCCGTCCGGGGTCAGCTGCAGCTCGGTGTGGGTCACCCGGGGGCCGACGTCCAGGGCGTCGAGGATCCGGCCGGTGTACTCCGCGGCCTCGCGGCGGAGCCGGTCCGGGAGCCGGGACGGCAGGAGGTCGCCCTGCACGTTGACGGCGTCGGCACCGTCCCGGCCGGCACCGCGCGCGACCGCGACCGGCAGCTTGTCCAGGACGCCCAGGTGGAGGCGGTTCCTGTCGAAGGTCACCGTCTCCACCGAGACGAGACTGCCCAGCCAGCCCACGCCGGACGGGTGCGGCGCCGGCTCGATCCGGGTCTCCAGCATCAGGTCCGACCAGTCGGTGCGGACGCCGAGCTGCCGGCGCAGGTCCTCCTCGCCGTCGAGGAAGGCGATGCCCCGCCCTCCGGCGGCGCGGCGCGGCTTCAGCACGCAGGGGCCGCCGAGCGCGGCGAACTCCCGTGCCAGGTCGGCCGGGCCGTCGACGGCCGCGGCCCGCACCGCGGTCAGGCCGGCCCGGTGCAGCAGCCGGCGCTGGACCAGTTTGTCCCAGGGCCGCTCCACCGTGGAGGCGGCGCCGGGGTGCAGCAGGCCGTGCAGCAGGTCCGCCGTGTCCAGCAGGTCGTCGTGGAAGGTGGTGGCGCCGCGCAGGCCCAGCGGGGCGAGGAACGCGGCGTGCCCGTCCTCGGGCACCGTGCGGCACTCGAAGAAGCGGCGGGCGACCGCCATGAAGTCCTCCAGCGCGGCCGTCCGCGGGTCCACCAGCAGGACCACCTCGCAGAGCCCCCGGGCCGCGACGTAGATCTCGCGGAGGTTGGCCGCGCCGTCAGGCGCATGACAGACCCCGATGCGGGGGAGGGCGACGGATTCGGACATGGGTCGGCCGCCCGCTACCGCGCGGTGGCGGAACGGGCGCCGTCGAGCAGGGTCGCCAGGCGGCCGTCGACGAAGAAGTCCTCCAGCGGGATCTCGATCTCCAGCCGCGCCTCGATCCGCTCGATCAGGGTGACGGCGAGCAGCGAGTTGCCGCCGAGGCCGAAGAAGTCGTCGTCCGGCGCGGGGGATTCGACGTCCAGCACGTCGCACCACTCCGCGCGCACCACATCGTCGACAACAGCGCTTTCCATGGCGGTCCTCTCTCAGGGTTTCGGGCCCACGGCCCAGACGGGGGACAGCACCGCGCCCCGCCGGGTCTTGGGCGTCTCGGCGTCGAGCCCCAGGTCGACGGCGGTCAGGCCGTGCGCCAGGGCGTGGCGGACCGGGGCCTGGAACAGGCTCTCCGCGTACGCCTCGTGGCGGTGCTCGTGCTCGTCGACCAGGCCCGTCTCGTAGATCTCCAGGCGCGGGCCGACGACACAGGCGAGGGTGACGGCGAGCAGGCCGTCCGGGCCGGACACCGCGAAGGCGATGCGCTCGCCCACCGGGTCGGCCGCCCACTGCGCCAGCCGCATGCGGATCAGGCGGACGGGGTCGGCCAGCCCGTGCCGCCGCTTGACCTGCCCGACGAGTTCGGCGGCCTCCGCGACCACCTCGGCGGCGGGCCGGACGGTGGTGGCCAGGCCGCAGTCCGCCGCCGCCCGCCGGTCCTTCAGCACGGTGCGCCGGCCGCTCGCGCCCAGCCCGGCCAGGTAGGCGGCGTCGTCGGCCGGGACGTGGATCGTGGAGACCTGCGCGATCCGCTCGGCCCGCCAGCCGTCCTCCGCCGGGAATGCGCCCATCTCCTCGTCGCGGACGTACAGCGCGATCGGGACCAGGCCCTCCGCCAGGGCCGCCTCGCGTCCGGCGGCGACCAGCGCCCTCCGCACCGCGGCGGCCTCGGCCGGCGGCAGGCCGGCCGCGACGGCCGCGCCGGAGACGAGGTCGGTGCAACCGCCGAGGAAGAGGTGGGCGTGCGCCGGCCCGTCGAACAGCTCGGGCACCAGGGCGGCCGGATCGACCGGGCCCGGTCCGGCGCCCGCCTTGGGCCGCTGGACGGGCAGCATGCCGAGGACGGTGCCGCCGCGGGTCGCCAGTACCACCCGGGAGTGCCATGCCGCAGCGGAGTACGGCCGGCCCAGCCGGTCCGGCAGCAGTGACACGGAGGAGGCGTTCCACGGCGAGTCCGAGAGATTCCGCGGAATTTCGTCCACCGCCACGAGGCGGGTTTCCACGGCGCTCAAATCCAGGTACCGGCGGAACGCGTGCGCATGTTGCTCATTGTCACCAGGTCGCTGAGGAGGAGTGGATCAGGGGAGCATGCCCGTGGATGCTAGCACGGTGTTCCGAACACCATTCCGATTTAACGGAATTGACGGATCCGCATATTGCCCGTGCTGCTCCGGCCGGATTTCGAATCGGACATCGGGTCCGATTCAGTGTCAGAGTGCGCGTTCCCGGCGGACATCGCCGCCGGGAACGGAACGGCGGATCACGGGATGATCAATTCAGTCGTACGGTCACGCACTTGGGGCGCTGGTACTCGCCCAGTGCCAGGGTGCTCAGGTCGGTGCCGTGGCCGGACCCGCGCCGGCCGCCGTGCGGCAGCTCCGGAGTCTGGTCCAGGTGGCAGTTGACCCACGCCTCGCCGCAGTCCAGCGCCGCCGCGAGCTCCAGCGCGGTGCCCGTGTCGGTGCTCCAGACGCTGCCGGCCAGGGCCTGCGGAAGGCCGTTGGCCAGCCGGACGGCGTGCTCGGTGTCCCGGGCCTGCTGGACGGTGAGCACCGGGCCGAAGACCTCCTCTCGGACCGCCGGGTCGTCGTCCGGCAGGTCCGCGAGGACCGCCGCGGGACGCCAGTACCCGTCCTCCTCACCGGCCCCCGGCTTGACCGCGCCGCAGGCCCGGATCCCCGCGGCGGAGGCGCCGAGGAGCCGGTCGTAGCGGGCCGCCTGGTCCGGGTTGTTCAGCGGACCGAAGTCGATCCCGGCGGTGAGCGAGGACATCGCCGCGGAGAGCCCCTCGACCGTGCGGGCGTAGTTCTCCGGCAGGGTGATGACCCGGGCGGGCGCCGCGCAGCTCTGCCCCGCGTTGTACGTCGAGGCGGCGGCCAGCGAGGCGTACGTGTGGGCGGGCGCGTCCGGCATCACCAGGACGGGGCAGTTGCCGCCCAGCTCCAGGCTGACCGGCCGGAGCCCGGCCCGCCGGGCCACGTCCAGGCCGCCCGCGGTGCTGCCGGTGAAGGCGACCGCGTCCACCGGGCTCTCCACGAGCAGTCGGCCGGTCTCGCGGTCCCCGGTCAGGGTGCTCAGCACGTGCTCGCCGAGGAGTTCGGCGGCGTCCGCGGCGAGCAGCAGCGCGGTGTCCGGGGTGGTCTCGGCGGGCTTGAGGAGCACCGAGTTGCCGACCGCCAGGGCCGGCCCGAACCGCCACGCCGCCATCATCAGCGGGTAGTTCCACGGCACGATCGCGGCGACCACGCCGAGCGGCTCCCAGCGGACCCAGCTCTCGCGGTCGTCCATCCGCCGGCCCGCGGCGGGGACGGCCTCGGTGCGCGCGGCACCCGCGTAGAACCGCACCACGTCGGCCGCGCCGACGATCTCCGCCTCGGCCTCCGCGAGCGGCTTGCCGGTGCCGGCCCGCTCGGCCAGGGCGTACTCCGAGCGGCGGTCCTCGATCCGGTCCGCCAGCCGCAGCAGGCGCCGCGAGCGTACGGCCGGGGTGAGGGCCGCCCAGCCGCGCTGAGCGGCCCGGGAGGCCTCGACGCGGGCGGCGACGTCCTGCTCGCGGGAGATCGGGAATCCCTCCCGGAGTCTTCCTGTTCGAGGATCGGTGAGGGCGCTCCGGGCGTCCCGGGCGGAATCGGCCTGACGGGTGTGCGAACTCGTCGACATGCGAGCAGAGCATAGGCCATTCGGGTGCTGACGGGCGGTGATTCGCAGTCGGCGGACTGCGCTCCCCGTGCGCGGATGTGACATACCGTCACCAAACGGTGATAGGCGGATCCATATCGGATGAACCGGTGCACCCAGCATCCGCCGGACGAGTCAAGATCTAGGCAGTGGGCGATCTATGGGGTTAACTGGCGCTTGCGGGCTGCACCTCGGCTTGTGTGGTGCAGCTGACGTCTCACGTGCGGTCGTAATGATCATTTGCCGGCGAGCCCCGCGCAGTGTGCGCGAGCGGGTCGGCGCAGACCCGATTCCGGGATCGCGAATTCGTCGCCGGGCTCATGGGGGATACCGTGCTCGCTAGTTGTTTTTCCGAGGACGAGGCCGACGAGCACTGTCGCCTTCGACGCCGACTCCTCTCCGTCGATTCCGAACTCCCGCCGCCCGCGGTGGGCTTTCCGGCCGCGGCCGACGGCTTCCTCGAGGCCGGCGCCGACCGGCTGCTGCACAACCTCCGGGAGTACGGCCTCGCCGTCGTGCACCTGGACGAATCACTGACGCACGATCAGTTCGTTGCTCTGGGTGCCCTCCTGGGCGAGGCGATACCCGAGACCGACGACGCGGTGCAGCCCTACGTCGAGGACGGCATCGTCCTCAACCTGGTGGCCGACGCGGGCCGGACGCAGGACGTCTCGCTCCAGCCCTTCGCCACCGGACCGCTCTCGCTGCACAGCGAGGGCAGCGGCCGCAGCGCCGCCGACCAGCCCCGGTACATCGTCCTGATGTGCGAGGAACCCGGCAGCGGCGAGTCCGCCGCCACGGTCCTCGTCCCGATGGCCGCGGTCGCCGACCGCCTCTCCGCCGAGGACGCCGTCCTGCTGGCCGCCACCCGCTACGAGGGCCGCCCGGGCGTGCCGACCGTGGCGCGCCGCGAGGACGGTCGCACGGTCTACTCCTTCCGCGACTTCCAGCGCGATCCGCTGCACTGGGTGTGCGACGCCCCCGAGGCCCACCCCGACACGGTCAACCGCGCCATCCGCCGCCTGCTCGCCGGGATGTACGCGCCGCGGCAGGCCTACGGCGTCCCCTGGACCCGCGGGCTCCTCGTCGTCATCGACAACACCTGGTTCTTCCACGGCCGGACCGCGGGCGCCGTCGGGCCGGTCGGCCGGCCGCGCCACCTCAAGCGGCTCCGGATCCGCTGACCCCCGCCTCCACCGCGTCCCCGCACGGGACCGTCCTTCCGCCGTGCGCCGACCCGGGTCCCGTCGCCGTGGCACTCCGCTCGCTCACCTGTCATGCCCTGGAGAAGTAATGCAGCTGTTCGCCACCACGCCGCCGGCGCGCCGCATCGACGTGCCCACCGAGGCGCGCCTGGCTGCCGCCGGTGCGTGGCAGACCCCGCACGACAGCGGTGCCTTCCTGTCGGGTGTGGACCAGCGGACCCTGGAGGTCTACCGCAGAGCGGTCGACCCCGGTGACCCGATCGAACTCCGCAACCTCTGGCTCGGCCGGGTGGAGACCGAACTCGGCGGCCCCACCACCCGGCAGTGGCAGGCCGACCTGTGGCGCGACTCCCGCGTCCGCCGCGAGGTCACCGAGGAGGAGGTGCTCGGCTCGCGGTCGACCGTCCGCTTCGTCAAGGAACTCTTCAACTGGTACTTCCGTGACGACCTCTACGGCGAACTCCGTGACGACGCGCGGACGATGCTCTCCGGCGGCTCGGTCGACGAACTCAACTGGGGCCTCCCGGAGGCACTCAAGGACTGCATCAGGTACGCCCTGCAGCGCGACTGGTACGGCTACTCCGACTCCTGCGGACGCATCCCCGCCCGGGAGGCCGTCGCCGCCTACGAGAGCGCCCGGATCGCCGGCACCACCTACACCGCGGCCAACGTCGCACTCACCATGGGCGGCACCTTCGCGGTGAGCACCCTGGCCGACTACGTGCTGGCCGGCCGCTCCTCCGACGCGACCCCCGCCCTGTGCGCCACCCCCAACTACCCGCCGCTCGTCGAGGCGATCGCCCGCCGCGGCAACGTCCGACTGGTGCCGCTCGGCACCGAGGGCGGGGTGATGGAACTCGGCCCGCTGATCGCCGCCCTGACCCCGCAGACACCGTTCGTCCTGCTGCAGACCGCCGCCAACCCCACCGGCGCCGCCGTCGACGAGGAGGAACTGGCCCGGCTGATCCAGACCGCCTCGCCGACCACGATGATCGTGCTCGACGAGTGCCACGAGTGGCTCGGTGAGACCCGCACCGCCTCCGTCCTGCGCTCCGCTCCCAACGTCATCCGGGTGTCCAGCCTGTCGAAGAACTGGTCGGCACCGGGCATCAAGGTGGGCTGGATCCTCGCCGACAGTTCGTTCATCGCCGACTACTACGAGTACGCCTCCACCAGCTTCGGCGGCCCGCCCTCCTTCTTCTACACGGTGGTCGAGGTCCTGGCGCGGATGGAGCGCTGGATGATCACCGGCCTGACCCGGCCCGGCGCCGACGAACTCCGTGAGTTCGAGTCCTCCTACGGCCTCACCCTGGACCGGCTCCGCGCCGCCTACGACACCTACTGCGCCGACCGCCGGGCCCGCGAGTCCTGCCTGCAGCTGCTGCGCGACGCGGCCGGCGCCGAACTCTGCCGGGTCGGCGACGTCGTCCGGCCCCGGTACTCGATCAACACCGCCGTCCGCTTCGACCGGTGGGACGACTCCTACCTGTGCTTCCGGGACCTGCTCCGCAGCACCGGCGTGTCCGTCTACCCGGGCATCCTCAACTTCTGCTTCTCCGGCGGCGTCGCGCGCATCACCACGGCCCGCGCCTGGGAGGACCTGGCGCCCGCCCTGCGGCGGATCGGCGCGGCCGTCGGCGAGCGGGAGGCCGCCGGTGTCTGAGTTCCGCCTCGCCCCCGGCCGCAAGACCGTCATCGGCATGATCCACCTCAAGCCGCTGCCCGGCACCCCCTTCCATGAGGAGGGCGGCTTCGGGGAGATCCTCGAAACCGCCGTGGCCTCCGCCGTCGCCCTGCGCGACGGCGGCGCGGACGGCTGCCTCGTCCAGACCGTCGACCGCGTCTACAGCACCGAGGACGAGTGCGACCCCGCGCGGGCCGTCGCCATGGGCCTCGTCGTCGACGCCGTCACCCGGGCCACCGGCGGCGGCGCCGACTTCCGGGTCGGCGTCCAGATCATGCGCAACGCGCTGAGCGCCTCGCTCGCCGTCGCCAAGGTGGCCGGCGGCTCCTTCATCCGGGCCGGCGCCCTGGTCGGCATGACCCTCTCCCCGCACGGCATGGTCCAGGCGGACCCGCTGCGCACCGCCGAGTACCGCCGCCGGATAGCCGCGGACGGCATCGGGGTGATCGCCGAGGTCGACTCGATGCACTTCCGCTGGTTCGGCGAACCCAAGCCGACCGGCGAGGTCGCCAGGGCCGCCCGCGGCATGGGCGCGGACGCGGTCTCCCTCGGCAGCCCCGACGAGGAGTACACCCTCGACGCGATCGCCTCCGTGCGCCGCTGCGCCCCCGGCCTGCCGGTGCTGCTCGCCGGCCACACCGACCACGCCAATGCCGCCAGGCTGCTGGCCGAGGCCGACGGTGCCTTCGTCGGCACCTGCCTCGAACAGGGCGGCTGGGGCGGCCGGATCGACACCGACCGGGTCAAGGCCTACATGGACATCGCCCGTTCCCTGGAGCGGCCGTGACGACCACCGGCACCACGCACCGGGCCGCCGCGCCCATCGACGTCGCGGTCATGGCCCGGCAGACCCGGCGGCTCGCCGCCGACCTGCGCACACTCACCGGACCGACCTGGGAGCAGACCGGCACCGCCCTCGCCGCGCTCGGCGGCACCCGCCCCACCAAGGTCTGCCTGATCGGTGACGGCGACTCCTACCACGCCGCGCGCGCCGCCGAGATGGCCTTCGAGACGCTCGGCGGCACCGACTGCGAACCGCTCTCCGCCCAGCGCTTCCTGGACTACCACGTCGACCTGCCCGCCCACACGGGCGGCGCACCGCTCGTGGTGGGCGTCTCCTCCTCCGGCCGCACCGAACGCGTCCTGCAGGGCGTGGCCCGGGCCCGTGCCCGGGGCCTCGCCACCATCGCCGTCACCGGGGACGCCGACAGCCCGCTCGCCCGGGCCGCGGCCGCCGCCGTCACCGTCGCGCCGCCCGACCCGGAGCGCTCGCCCGGCATCCGCACCTACCAGGCCAGCCTGCTGGCCCTGCTGCTGCTCGCCGTCCGGCTCGGCGGCCCCTGCGGGGCCGGCCGGCCCGATCAGGTCGCCGAGATCGCCTCGCTCGCATCCGCCGTCGACGCCACCGAGCGGGCCCTGCAAGGACCCTGCGAGGACCTCGGCCGCGAACTCGCCGCGGGCCCGGTGATCGCCGTCCTGGGCAGCGGGCCCGGTGAGGGCACCGCCAAGTACTGCGCGGCGAAGCTCGTCGAGGGCGCCGGGGCGATGGCCTTCGGCCAGGACCTGGAGGAGTGGTGGCACGTCGAGCGGTTCGCCGCCCCGCTCGACATGCCGCTGCTCGTCCTCGCCCCGCCGGGCGGCGCCCACGACCGCGCCGTCGACCTCGCCGCCCGCGCCGCCGCGCTCGGCCGCCGGGTGGTCGCCGTCCTGCCCGAGGGCGCGCCCCCGCTCGAAGGCCCGAACCTCCGTACCGTCCGCGTGCACGGCGCCGTGCGCGAGGAGTTCTCCCCGCTGCTCTACCACCTGTTCGCCGGGCACCTGGCCACCGGGCTGGCCCGGCACACCGGCCGCCTGCCCTTCCAGTCCCACCGGGCCGCCGGCCCGGCCGGCGACTGACACCCGACCGGGCGGCGGCGCCACGCCTCCGGCACGACCGAGACACCACTCCAGAAAGACAAGACCCGTGGACATCTCCTTCGATCCCCAGCGGCACATCCGGAACATCTTCGACTCGCCCGAGGTCAAGCTCGTCGACTCCAACGGCCAGGTCCTGCCCGGCATCCTCGGCACCGTCGGTGCCGGGGAGCTGATCGAGGGCGGAACCGCGATCGGCGCGGACCGCCTCATCATGGAGTGCGGCGCCAGGTTCGAGCTGCACACCCACCCCGGCGCGCACATCCTCTACGTGCTCGGCTCCCGCGGCTACATCCACATCGACGGCGTCGACTACGAGATGGGCCAGGGCGACACCGTCTTCGTCCCCGCCAACTACGCGCACGGGGTGAAGACCAACCTGCACGTGCCCGAGCCGCTGGAGATCCTCGCCTTCGGCGTCCCGCACATGCCGCTGGAGTCCGCCGAGCGCATGACGCTGGTGGAGGAGTGACCGCCCCCGACCGGCCCGGCGCCGACGAGGCGCTGGCCGCCGTGCTCGCCACGGTGCGCAGCCAACTGCCGGACTCCGCCGACCCGTCGGCGGAGATCGACCCCGACGCGCCGCTCGACGGGCTCGGCTTCGACTCGCTCCGGACGGTCCGGCTGCTCGTCGAGGTCGAGGAGGCGCTGGGCGTCGAGTTCCCGCCCGACCTGGTCACCGCCGAGACCTTCCGCACCGCCCGGACACTCGCCGACGCCGTCCTCGACGTCCGCACCGCCCGCTGACCAGGACCGCCGCCCGCCCGCCGGCCCCGAACGAGGAACACCCCATGCCCGACGGCCACCCGGCCCACACCGACCCCGTCCACCGCTACGAGGGCCTCCCGTTCCGGGCCGGCACACCACGCCGTGCCACTGTGCTGGACCACCTGGACCACTGGGCGGCCACCCGGGGCGGCGACCCGTACCTCACCGCCGTCGCCGCCGACGGCGGCACCACCGTACTGACCTACCGGGAACTCGACCGGTACAGCCGACGGCTCGCCCACTGGGTGCTCACCGAGGCCGCGGCCCCGGGCGAAGCGGTCGGGCTGATGCCCGTCAACGACGCCGAGTCCGTTGTCGCGATCTACGCCCTGCTCCGGGCGGGCTGCCCGGCGCTGATGCTCAACCCGGCCGATCCGGCGGCCCGGCTGGCGCAGCAGACCGAGGCACTCGGTGTCCGGACGGTGCTGCACGGCGCGAACGCCGACCGCGGCGGCCTCCCCGGGGCCCGTCGGCTGCCCGACCCGCGCCGGCTGCCCGACCCGCCCGCGACCGGCAGCCCGGAGCCGGCGGCCGGCCCCGGCGCGGACGCGCTGTACTTCGGCACCTCCGGATCCACCGCGGCGTCCAAGCTGGTCGCCCAGACCCACGCCAACGCGGTCGCCAACGCCGAGGCGCTCCGCCGTCTCCACGGCCTCGGCCCGGGGGACACCTTCCTCGGCTGCCTGCCGATCCACCACGTCAACGGCGTCCACTTCACGCTCTTCGGCACACTCGCCGCCGGCGCCCACGCCGTCCTCGCCGAACGCTTCAGCCCGTTCGGGTACCCGAAGCTGCTGACCGCGTACCGCCCGCGGGTGGCCAGTGTCGTGCCGAGCGTCCTGGACGCGCTGACCGAGACCTGGCGCAGCCCCCGGCTGCCCGCGGAGTTCCGCTACTTCGTCTCCGCGGCGGCACCGCTCTCCGCGGAGACCGCCAGGGCCGTGCACGACCGGCTCGGCGCCCGCGTCCTGCAGGGGTACGGGCTGACCGAGACCACAAACTTCTCCACGACACTGCCGGCAGGCCTCTCCGACGACGCCTACCGGCGGTTCGTGCTCGACACCGACATCCCGTCCGTCGGTGCCGCCGTGCACGGCAACGAGGTGGCCGTCCTGCTGCCCGACGGCAGCCCCGCCGCACCCGGACAAACCGGTGAGGTCTGCATGCGCGGCCACAACGTCATGGCCCGCTACGCCAACAACGAGGAGGCCACCGCCGAGGCCTTCCGGGACGGCTGGTTCCACTCCCAGGACCTGGGCCGCGCCGTCGTCGACGAGGAGACCGGCCGGACGGTGTTCGTCCTCACCGGGCGGACCAAGAACACCGCCAAGGTCCGCGGCGAGACGGTGTCGCTGGAGGAGATGGAGCGTGTCCTGCGGGCACTGCCCGGGGTGCGCGACGCCGCCTGCGCCGCCCTCCCCGACCGGCTGCTCGGGGAGACGATCTCGGCGGCGGTCTGCGCGGAGCCCGATCTCACCGACCCGGCGCTGCGGGCGCACCTGCTCCGGCACTTCGCCGAGGCGGTCGTCCCGACCCGCATCCTGCGCGTCGACCGGGTGCCCCGCACGGCCACCGGCAAGATCCTCCGCCCCGAACTCAGGGAGCTGCTGTCCCGGCGGCCCTGACGGTGTGCGGCAGCCGCCCGCCGTACCAGATCTCCAGCAGACGGGCCGCCAGCGAGACCGCGGGCGGCAGCAGGAGCTGGCCAGAGGCGGCCCCGGCGCGGACCTCCGCACGGGAGAACCAGCGGGCCTCGGCGATCTCCTCGCCGTCGACCGCGATCTCCGTCGACACGGCGCGGGCCAGGAAACCGAGCATCAGGCTGGACGGGAACGGCCAGGGCTGGCTGGCCACGAACTCGACCGCGCCGACCGCCACCCCCGTCTCCTCCGCGGCCTCGCGGACGACGGCGTGCTCGGCCGACTCGGCCGCCTCGACGAAACCCGCCGGGATCGAGAAGCGGCCCGCCGGCCAGCCCGCCCGGCGGGTGAGCAGCGCCCGGTCCCGGTCGTCGGTGACCAGCATGATCACGGACGGATCGGTCCGCGGGTGGTGCTCCGCCGCACAGGACGGACAGCGCCGCAGATGGCCCGCCCAGGCCGCCGTTGTCGGGCCGCCGCAGTTCGGGCAGAAGCGGTGCGTGCGGTGCCAGTGCTCCAGCGCCACGGCGTGCGCCAGCAGGCCCGCCTCGGCGGGCGGCAGCAGCCCGGCCGCGTCCCGGAGCCCGGCGCCGCGCACCCCCGCGTCCGCCCGGTCGGGCAGCGCGTCGCGGCGCACCGCGAAGCGGCCCGCGCCCTGCTCGTCGGTGCCCAGGAAGTAGCGGTCGGCCTCGTCCGCGGCGAGGTCGCCGGGCGGCAGCGGGACGAGCCGCGCCCCGCCGTCCGGGAGGTCCCGCACCTCGGCGAGGCCGCCGCTGACCGCGAAGACGAGGGTGGCCGGGTGCCGCCACGCGGCGGCCAGCCACTGCTCGTCCAGGCGGTGCCGGGCCGCCCGGTCCGCGGGGTGCGCGAGCGGCAGGGGCTGTGCGGTGGTGCCGGTCCGGGTCATGGCTGTGCCGCTTCCGTCGTCCGTGCGGTGGGTTCCCCCGGGCCCGCGGGCGGGCCCGGGGGAGTGGGTCAGGCGGCGGCCACGCGCTCCGCGGCGGCGTCCAGACGGGCCAGCACGCGCTCGCGGCCGAGCAGCTCCATCGACTCGAACAGCGGCAGGCCGACGGTGCGGCCGGTGACGGCCACTCGGATCGGGGCCTGGGCCTTGCCGAGCTTCAGGCCGTGCTCCGAGCCGACCTTCTCCAGCACGGACTTGAGGTCCTCGGCCGCCCAGGGCGCCGAGGCGAGCGCCGCCCGGACGTCCCGCAGCAGCTCCTCGGCGCCCGCCTTCATCGCCTTGGCCCACGAGGCCTCGTCGGCGACCGGCTCGTCGAGGAAGAGGAAGTCCACCTGCGCGGTGATCTCCGAGAGCACGGCGATCCGGGTCTGCGCGAGCGGCGCGACCCGCGCGAAGACGGCGGAGTCGAAGGCCTCCGGCCGCCACGGCGCGTGCGGGGCGGCCAGCCACGGTGCGCAGGCCTCGGTGAACCGCTCCGGGCTCAGCGCCCGGATGTAGTCGCCGTTGAACGCCGTCAGCTTCTTGATGTCGAAGAACGCCGAGGAGCTGTTGACGTTCTCCACGCGGAACAGCTGCTGCAGCTCCTCGAACGGCAGGATCTCCCGGTCGTCGCCCGGCGCCCAGCCCAGCAGCATCAGGTAGTTGACCATCGCCTCGGGCAGGAAGCCCTCGGCCAGGTAGTCCTCCAGCGCCACCTTGTCGCGGCGCTTGGAGAGCTTCTGCCGCTTCTCGTTCACGATCACCGGCAGGTGCGCCCAGACCGGCGGCTGCGCGCCGAGCGCCTCCCAGAGCAGCTGCTGCTTGGGCGTGTTGGAGAGGTGCTCCTCGCCGCGGACCACCTGGGTGACGCCCTCGTCCAGGTCGTCGACCACGTTGGCGAGCAGGAAGACCGGGGTGCCGTCGCCGCGGGCGATGACGAAGTCCTCGATCGCGCTGTTCGGGAAGGCCGGCTCGCCGCGGATCAGGTCCACGACCACGGTCTCGCCCTCGTCCGGGGTGCGGAAGCGCATCGCCCGGCCCGGCTCCCAGTCGAGGCCGCGCTCGCGGCAGAAGCCGTCGTAGCCCAACTGCTGCGAGCCGGTGCGCTCCTGGACCTGCTCGCGGGTGCAGTCGCAGTAGTAGGCCCGGCCGGCCCCGTGCAGCTGACCGGCGGCCTCGCGGTGCCGGTCGGCGTTGTGCGACTGGAAGTAGGGGCCCTCGAAGGCGGGGTCGGACTCGTTGATGCCGATCGCGGAGAGGGCGTTGACGATCCCGTCGATCCACTCGGGCTTGTTGCGCGCCGCATCGGTGTCTTCGATGCGCAGGACGAAGGTGCCGCCGGACTGTCGCGCCACAGCCCAGTTGTAGAGGGCGGAACGAGCGCCGCCGACGTGGAACATGCCGGTCGGGGACGGTGCGAAACGGACGCGAACAGCGGGAGCAGACATGCCGCACAGCCTACCGAGCCCGGGCCCGTCCCCGCGCCGTGCGGACGCCGCGCCCGCGCCGCGCCGCGGGGCCGGGCACCCGCCGCCGCGGTCATCGCAGCAGCGGGACGACCCGGTCCGCGAACAGCTCCACCGTCCGCCAGTCCACCGGCGGGCGCGCCCCCAGCACGAAGTCCCGCACCCCCATGTCCAGGTAGGGCTGCAGCCGCTCCGCGCACTGTTCGGGGGTGCCGAAGACGAGGTACTCCGGCCAGACCGGGGAGTCCGGCGGCAGGATCCGCGCCAGCGCCTCGCGGCGGGCCGGCAGCTCCCGCTCGTCCTCGACGAGCAGGGCGCGGAAGGTCACGGACTTCCGGACGTCCCGCGGGTCGCGGCCGACGTCCGCGCAGTGCCGGGCGAGGACGTCCAGCTTGTGCCGGTACACCTCGGGGGTGGCGGCGAGCGTGTTCCAGATGTCCGCGTGCTCGGCGACGATGCGCAGCATCCGCCGCTCGCCCTCGCCGCCGATCACCAGCGGCAGCCGGCTCTGCAGCGGCTTCGGCTCGACGTGGGCGCCGGTCAGCCGGAAGTGCTTGCCGGTGAAGTCGGTGCCCTTCTCGGTCCACAGCCGCCGCATGATCTCGCAGGACTCGGTGAGCATGTCCAGGCGCTCCCCGGCGGACGGGAATGGGATGCCGTACTGCTCGTAGCCGAGGTCGGCGCCGGCCGCGCCGACGCCGAACTCCAGTCGGCCGCCGGAGACGTGGTCCAGGGTGGCGGCGATGTTCGCGGCCATCGCGGGGTGGCGCCAGGTGACCGCGGAGACCAGCAGCGCGCACCGGATCCGGCTGGTCCGGGCGGCCAGCGCCGCCAGCACGGTGGTGCCCTCGAAGCAGGGGCCGTCCGGTCCGCCGATGGGCGGCCGCAGGTGGTCGAAGAGCGACACCCAGTCGTAGCCGAGCTCCTCCGCCCGCTGCCACAGCTCCAGCATGTCGTCGAAGGACGAGTACTGCTGGCCCGAGTGGACCCCGAAGCGGACGGTGTCACCGTGTATCTGCATGCCGAATTCCTGCTCTTCTCTCGGGTGCGGCGCGCGGCCGCAGGCCGCTCCGGAGGAGGTGGTTCCGGGGGCGGGCGGAGTCAGGTGGACGAGTGCCGCGGCGGCCCGCGTCCCGAGCCGATCGGGCGTCAGAAGCCGGGCGGGCGGCGGCCGGTTCAGCATAGAGGAGCCCCCCGGCGCCGCGTCGGCGTTCCGTGCGGGTACGGCCGGTACCGGGGCGCCCGGCGGCCGACGCGCCGGGGCGGCGCGGACGCCGTCCGGCCGCTCGCGGCCCGTCCACTAGGATGGCGGGGTGACCGATGACACTCAGCAGACCCCCGACCGCGGGGCGATCAGCCACCCCGAACTGCCGACCGCCTATGCCCCGGCCGAGGTAGAGGGCGTGCTGTACGAGCGCTGGGTGGAGCGCGGTTACTTCACGGCGGACGCGAAGAGCGACAAGCCGCCCTTCACCGTCGTCATCCCGCCGCCGAACGTCACCGGCAGCCTGCACCTCGGCCACGCCTTCGAGCACACGCTGATCGACGCCCTGGTGCGCCGCAAGCGGATGCAGGGCTTCGAGGCGCTCTGGCAGCCGGGCATGGACCACGCCGGTATCGCCACCCAGAACGTGGTCGAGCGCGAGCTGGCCAAGGAGGGCAAGTCCCGCCACGACCTGGGCCGGGAGGCCTTCGTCGAGCGGGTCTGGCAGTGGAAGGCGGAGTCCGGCGGCCAGATCTCCGGCCAGATGCGCCGCCTCGGCGACGGCGTGGACTGGGCGCGCGAGCGTTTCACCATGGACGAGGGCCTCTCGCAGGCCGTCCAGACGATCTTCAAGCGGCTCTACGACGACGAGCTGATCTACCGGGCCGAGCGGATCATCAACTGGTGCCCGCGCTGCCTGACGGCCATCTCGGACATCGAGGTGGAGTACCAGGACGACGACGGCGAGCTGGTCTCGATCCGCTACGGCGAGGGCAAGGACTCGATCGTCGTCGCGACCACCCGCGCCGAGACGATGCTCGGCGACACCGCGGTGGCCGTCCACCCGGAGGACGAGCGCTACAAGCACCTCATCGGCCGCACCATCAAGCTGCCGCTGACGGACCGTGAGATCCCGGTCGTCGCCGACGAGCACGTCGACCCGGAGTTCGGCACCGGCGCCGTCAAGGTGACGCCGGCCCACGACCCGAACGACTTCGAGATCGGCCGCCGCCACGACCTGCCGTCGATCGCGGTGATGGACGAGCACGCCGTGATCACCGTGCACGGCCCCTTCCAGGGCCTGGACCGGCTGGAGGCGCGTTCGGCGATCGTCGGCGCGCTGCGCGCCGAGGGCCGGATCGTCGCCGAGAAGCGCCCGTACGTCCACTCCGTCGGCCACTGCTCGCGCTGCAAGACCACGATCGAGCCGCGGCTGTCCATGCAGTGGTGGGTCAAGGTCGGCCCGCTCGCCCAGGCGGCCGGCGACGCCGTCCGCGACGGCCGGGTGAACATCCACCCGAAGGAGATGGAGAAGCGCTACTTCGACTGGGTCGACAACCTGCACGACTGGTGCATCTCGCGCCAGCTCTGGTGGGGCCACCGCATCCCGGTCTGGTACGGCCCGGACGGCGAGGTCGTCTGCGTGGGCCCGGACGAGCAGCCGCCGACCGGCGAGGGCTGGCACCAGGACACCGACGTGCTGGACACCTGGTTCTCCTCCGGCCTGTGGCCGTTCTCCACCCTCGGCTGGCCCGAGCAGACCGACAGCCTGGCGAAGTTCTACCCGAACTCCGTCCTGGTGACCGGCTACGACATCCTCTTCTTCTGGGTCGCCCGGATGATGATGTTCGGCCTCTACGCGATGGACGGCACCCCGCCGTTCCACACCATCGCGCTGCACGGCATGGTCCGTGACCAGAACGGCAAGAAGATGTCGAAGTCCTTCGGCAACGTGGTCAACCCGCTGGACTGGATGGACAAGTACGGCTCCGACGCGCTGCGGTTCACCCTCGCGCGCGGCGCCAACCCGGGCGTCGACGTGCCGATCGGCGAGGACTGGGTCCAGGCGTCCCGCAACTTCGCCAACAAGATCTGGAACGCCACCCGCTTCGCGCTGATGAACGGCGCCACCGTCGAGGGCCCGCTGCCCGCACCCGAGCAGCTCACCGCGGCGGACCGCTGGATCCTCTCCCGGCTCGGCGAGACGGTCGCCGAGGTGGACGGGCTGTACGAGGACTACCAGTTCGCCAAGCTCTCCGAGGCGCTGTTCCACTTCGCCTGGGACGAGGTCTTCGACTGGTACGTCGAGCTCTCCAAGACCACCCTCGCGGAGGGCGGCGCCTCGGCCGACGCCACCCGCCGGGTGCTCGGCGAGGTGCTGGACGTCACCCTGCGGCTGCTGCACCCGGTCGTGCCGTTCGTCACCGAGACGCTCTGGACCTCGCTCACCGGCCGCGAGTCGGTGGTCGTCGCCGAGTGGCCGGCGGACGGCGGCTTCCGTGACGCCGCCGCCGAGGCCGAGATCGCCACGCTCCAGCAGGTGGTGACCGAGGTCCGCCGGTTCCGCGCCGACCAGGGCCTCAAGCCCGGCCAGCGGGTCCCGGCCCGGCTGGACCTGGCGGGCACCCCGCTGGTGGCGCACGAGGCGGCGATCCGCTCGCTGCTGCGGCTGACCGAGCCCGGCGACGGCTTCACCGCCACCGCCTCGCTGCCGGTCGCCGGCGCCACCGTCGCGCTGGACCTCTCCGGTGCGATCGACGTCGCCGCCGAGCGCAAGCGCCTGCAGAAGGACCTCGCCGCCGCCGAGAAGGAGAAGGCGCAGACCACCGGCAAGCTCGGCAACGAGGCCTTCCTCGCGAAGGCCCCGGACGAGGTGGTCGCCAAGATCCGCGGCCGCCAGGAGGCCGCGGAGGCCGACATCGCCCGGATCACCGCCCAGCTGGCCGGCCTGCCCCAGGCCTGACCGGCCGCCCCGGCACCGACGGAGGGCCGCACCCGCGCGACGGGTGCGGCCCTCCGCACGTTCATCGGGCGGCGGCGACCCGGGTGCGCCGGGCCAGCCACTTGCCGACCTCCCAGAGCAGCAGCAGCGCCAGGGCCGCCAGCAGGGCCCAGCCGAACTGCTGGACGCTGATCCGGGAGGTGCCGAGGATCCGGCGGAAGCCGTCCATCTGGGTGACCATCACGGCCAGCACGAACTCGCCGAGGGCCGCCCAGTTCATCTGCTTGCTGTCGAAGGTGCTGGTGGTGAACACCGAGGCGGTCTCGGAGCGGCACTCGAAGGCCGCGACGATCAGGCAGAGCGAGAACGCGGTGAAGGCGATCGAGCTGCCGGTCTGCACATCGCCGTAGTGCGACTGCCCGAGCTTGATCAGTGAGAGCAGCGCCACGGTGATGGCGAGTCCGCTCAGCCCCACCGTCACCATGACCGGCCGGGTCAGCACCGACTCGCCGCGCGGCCGCGGCGTCCGCCGCATCAGGCCCGGGCTCTCCTGGTCGAAGCCGAGCGCGAAGCCGAACGGCGCGTTCACCACGAAGTGGATCCACAGCACCTGCGGCGGCGGGAAGGGCTCCCCGCTGGCGATGTTGAAGATCGTGGCGCCGAGGAAGGTCAGCACGAAGGCGACCAGCAGCAGGAGCACGAAGCGGATGTACTTGGTGAGGTTGTCGTAGAGCTTCCGGCCCTCCGCCACCGCGTAGACGATGGTGGCGAAGTTGTCGTCGGAGAGGATCATCCGGCTGGCGTTCTTGGCCACGTCGGTGCCGCTGCCCATGGCGATGCCGATGTCGGCGGCCTTGATCGCCGGCGCGTCGTTGACGCCGTCGCCGGTCATCGCGACGACGTCGCCCTTCTTCTTCAGCGTGTTCGCCAGCAGCACCTTGTGCTCGGGCGCGACCCGGCCGACCACCCCGATCGAGTCGATCCGCTCCAGCTGCTCCTGCTCGGACATCGCGGCGAAGTCGGCGCCGAGCAGCGCCTCGCCCTCGATCCCCAGCTGCCGGGCGATGGCCGCACCGGTGGTGACGTCGTCGCCGGTCACCATGCGGACCCGGATGTGGGCGGCCTGCGCCTCGGCGACCGCGGCCTTCGACTCCTCGCGCGGCGGGTCCACCATGCCGACCAGGCTGGTCATCTGAAGACCGGTGACCAGGGCGAGCAGGTCGCCGTCCGGGTCGAAGTGCGCCGGGTCGATGTCGCGGACGGCGGCGGCCATCACCCGGCGGCCCTCGCCGCCCATCCGCTCGGTGGCCTCCTGGGCGCGCCGGGCGAGCTCGCCGTCCCAGGGGATGCTGGTGCCGTCCGAGAGCGCGGTGGCGGCGCGGTCCATCACGGCCGGGGCGGCGCCCTTGACGAAGCAGCGGACGACCGGCCGGCCCATCATGTCCACCGCCGAGTTGAAGGTGGCCATCAGCTTGTAGCCGGGGTCGAACGGCAGCGTCGCCAGCCGCGGGTAGCGCTCCCGGGTGGCCTCGATGTCCAGCCCCGCCTTGTGCCCGAGCACGAGCAGCGCACCCTCGGTGGGGTCGCCCACCACCCGGCCGTCCACCAGCTTGGCGTCGCTGGCCACCAGGTAGGGCAGCACGGCGTCCTCGATGCCGGCCGAGGAGCCCACCGCGTGGTGGATCCGGCCCTCCAGGCCGTACCCGGTGCCGGAGACGGTGTAGCGGTCGGTCGGGCTGAGCACCTCGACCGCCGTCATCTGGTTCATCGTCAGGGTGCCGGTCTTGTCGGAGTTGATCGCCGAGGTGAAGCCCAGGGTCTCGACCGAGGGCAGCTCCTTCACGATCGCGTGCCGCTTCGCCAGGTTGAGGCTGCCGACCGAGAGGATCACCTGGGAGACCGTGGGCAGCGCCTCCGGGATGGCCGCGATGGCCAGCGAGACCGCGCTGACGAACAGGGCGTCCCAGGCCTGGTCGCGGCTGCGGCCGAGGGCGAACATCACCACCATGGTCAGACCGGCCGCACCGGCGATCCACAGGGTGAGGGTGTTGAGCTCCCGGTCGAGCGGCGACTGCTCCTTCTCGGTGGCCGAGAGCAGACCGGAGATCTTGCCGAGCTCCGTCCCGCTGCCGGTGCCGGTGACGACCAGCAGCCCGCTGCCGTGCGTCACCGGAGTGTTCATGAAGGCCATGTTCGACTGCTCGCCGGGCGCGAGCCGCTCACCGGTCAGCGTCCCCACGTCCTTGACCGCCGGGACGCTCTCGCCGGTGAGCGCCGACTCGTCGATCTGCAGCGCGCTGGCCTGGACGATCCGCCCGTCGGCCGGCACCTGGTCACCGGCCGCGATCAGCACGATGTCCCCGACCACCAGGTGCTCGGCGGGGATCTCCGACTCGGTGCCGTCCCGGCGCACCCGCGCGGTGGCCTTCATCATCGACTTCAGCGCGTTCATCGCGCTCTCGGCCTTGCCCTGCTGGCGCAGGCCGACCACGGAGTTCAGCAGCGTCAGCAGGATCAGCAGGATCGCGGTGCTCCACTGCTTGATCGCCAGCGAGACCACGGCGGCGGCCACCAGGATGATCTGCATGTAGCTGCGGTACTCGTCGAGGAACCGCAGCCAGGTCGGCTTCGGCTTCTCCTCGGGCAGTGCGTTGGGGCCGTCCGCGGCGAGCCGCTCGGCCGCCCGGGCCGCGGTCAGACCGGTGGCCGGGTCCACCGCGAACGCCGCCAGCACCTCCGCGGGGGGCCGTGTGTACCAGCTCGGCGCGGGCGCATCCGCCGCCGGATCCACCTGCTGGGTCATCGGTTCCCCTTCTTCTTCCGGCCCTTGCCCGTCCCGTGCTTCGCCTCGTACGGGTCGGCCTCGGCACCGGCCGGGGCCTCGGCCTCCAGGTCGCGCCGGACCTCCCGCAGCTGCTCGCGGGCCTCGGCGCCGACCGTCGGGTACTGCGGGTCGATCCCGGCCAGGGTGTGCACCAGCACCGCCGCCGCGCAGATCCGCGCGAACCACTTGCGGTCGGCCGGCACCACGTACCAGGGCGCCCACCTGGTGCTGGTGGCGGAGAGCATCTCGGAGAAGGCCCGCTGGTAGTCGTCCCAGTAGTGTCGTTCGCGGACGTCGGCCGCGGAGAACTTCCAGTTCTTCTCGGGCAGGTCGATCCGCTTGAGGAAGCGGATCCGCTGCTCCTCCTTCGAGAGGTTGAGGAAGATCTTGACCACCTTGAAGCCGTTGTCGGTGAGGTGGCGCTCCCAGCGGTTGATCTCCCGGTAGCGGCGATCCCAGACGTCCGGCCCGCGGGAGGCCTTCGGCAGCCGCTGCCGTTCCAGGTTCTCCGGGTGCACCCGCACCACGAGGACCTCCTCGTAGTGCGAGCGGTTGAAGATCCCGATCTCGCCGCGGCCGGGCAGCCGGCAGGCGTACCGCCACAGGTAGTCGTGGTCGAGCTCTTCGGCGGAGGGCACCTTGAAGCTGCTCACCTTGACGCCCTGCGGGTTCACCCCGCTCATGACGTGGCGGATGGTGCCGTCCTTGCCGCCGGCGTCGAGCGCCTGGAGGCAGAGCAGCACGCCGTAGGTGTCCTGGGCGGCGAGGCGGTCCTGGTACTCGGCGAGCAGTTCCACGCCGGTGCGCAGCAGCTCGGCGCCGTCCCGCTTCTTCAGCCGGGCCCGGTAGCGCGGGTCGAAGTCGCGGGCGAGGTCGACGTGCGATCCCGGCTTCACCCGCAGCGGCGCAATGAACCGCGCGATTGTCTCGGTCCGGTCGTCCGCCATGCCCGGGACCCTTTCGCCGGCCCGCCTCGGGCGGAGGCGGGAGTCACCTGCCACGCTCCGCCCGGGGCCCGGGTGCGGCAATCGGGGTACGGCCGTTCGGGCCGGGGTCAGGAGGTGCCGTGGGCGGGCGACTTCCGGGCCGCGTCGGGGATCGGCGAGTCCTCGCGCAGGGCCTGCCAGAGCTGCCGGTCCTGGGGCTCCGCGGGGACGACCCGGTTGGGGTCGATGCGGTCGTAGCCGACCGGCAGCATCAGGGTGTCGGTGGCGTTGCTGCGTAGGCCGCGCATGCTCCGGGCGAAGATGGCGAGACCGGTCAGCGAACCGAGGTCGGAGTCGGTGGTCAGGGCCTTGGAGGACACCCCGAACAACGGGGGGAGCCGCGGCCACCACCGGGAGTTGGGCGATGCCGACCCGGCCCACTGCCCCGGCTACGGCGACCGGACGGCCGACGGGCCGCCCGGTCGCCGCCCGCCGTGCGGCGGCCGGGCCGAGATCGACATGATCTTCGTCCGCGAGGACCGGATCGCCGGACCGTACGGTGCGGAGGCGATCGACGCACCCGCCGACTGCCAGGGCCTGAAGGCCTGTTCCGACCACCGGATGCTGGTCGGTGCGGTGACCGTCCGCCCGTGACACGGCGGCCGGCGGCCGTCATCCCGTGTCGGGAGCAGTGCCCTGCCGGGCGGCGCGGTGCAGCAGCAGGGCGGCCGCCAGGCCGCCGGCGAGGACGGCTGCGGCGCCGACCAGCTGGGCCGTGCGGGAGGCCTCGGTGAAGGCGTCCAGGACGGCGGCCCGGTCGGCCTCGGTGCGGGTGGCGGCGAGGGCGGCGGGGACGGAGGCCGCGGCCGGCAGGACGGCGGTCAGCCGGGCGTTCATCACCGCGCCCAGCGCCGCGACGCCGAGGCTGCTGCCTACCTCGGCCATGGCGCCGTCGATGCCGGCGCCGGCGCCCGCCCGGTCCTGCGGGATCGCGCCCACGACCGCCTCCACGATGGCCGGGTTGGCGATCGCGCAGCCGGTGCCCATCAGCACCAGGCCGCCGAGCAGCGGCCCGTAGCCGTCGGAGGCGTACGCGGCGACGGTGAAGCCGGCCGCGAGCACCGCCATGCCGAGGGCGATGGAGCGCGGCGTGCCGAGGCGGACGATCAGCCGGGCGGTGAGGCCGCTGAAGTTGAGGGCGACCACGGCGAGGGCGAACGGGGCCATCCGCAGCCCGGCCTCCAGCGGCGGGTAGCCGTGCACGAACTGCAGCTGCTGGGTGAGCAGGAAGAGCACCCCGGTGCTGCCGAGGGTGATCAGTACGACGCCGGTGACGGCGCCGACGAACCGCCGGTTCCGGAAGAAGGCCGGATCGAGCATCGGGTGGGCCGTCCGCCGCTCCCACAGGGTGAAGGCGGCGAGCAGCAGCAGGCCGGCCGGGGCCGACAGCAGCACGTGCGCCGAACGCCAGCCGTGCTCGGGCCCCGAGACCACGGCGTAGACCGCGGCGGTCATGCCGGCGGTGGAGAGCAGCGCGCCGGGCAGGTCGGGCGGCCCGCCGCCGGGCGCCCGGGACTCGGGGACGAGCGCCCGGGCGGTCACCAGGCCGAGAAGGACCACCGGGACGTTGACCAGGAAGACCGCGCCCCAGGCGAAGTGGGCCAGCAGCAGGCCGCCGACCGGCGGGCCGGCCGCGAAGCCGAGCGCGCTGACGGCGCTCCAGGCGGCGATCGCCCTGGTGCGTTCCCCGGCGTCGAAGATCTGCAGCACCACGGCGAGCGTGGTGGTCGTCAGCAGGGCGCCGCCGATCCCCATGCCGGCCCGGGCGGCGATCAGCTGCCCGGTGGTGGTGGAGAGCCCGGCGGCGAGCGAGCCGAGGCCGAACAGGGCGAGCCCGGTGAGCAGCAGCCGCCGCCGGCCGTACCGGTCGGCGGCGCTGCCGGCGGCGAGCAGCAGCCCGGCCTGGACGAGCGAGTAGGCGTTGACGATCCACTGGATGTCGGCGGTGTCCGCGCCGAGCTCCCGGCCGAGGGTCGGGACGGCCACGTTCAGCACGGTGTTGTCGAGCACCACGACGAGCTGGGCGAGGCAGATCACCGCGAGGGCCGGCCACCGGCCGGGCAGCCGGTCCTCGCGGGCGGACTCCACCGGTGCGGTGGCGGCCGTCACCGGGGCACGGGGGCGAAGCGGGCGATCGGGTTGGCCAGGGTGCCGACCAGTTGGAGCGCCGCGGACGGGTCGGCCAGGTCGACCATCTGCCGGTTGTTCCGCAGCTGCAGCCGGTTCAGGCAGGACAGCGCGAACTCGGGGGCGAACAGGTCGTACTGCTCGAACCGCTCCGCGAGGTGCGGCACCGAGTCGCGGTAGTCGGCGACGCACGCGGCGACCGTCCGCCAGAAGCCGTCCTCGTCGAGGACGCCCTCCTCGGCGAGGATCGCGGCGAGGTAGCGGAAGAAGCAGTCGAAGACGTCCGTGAAGATCGACAGCAGCTTCACGTCGTCCGGCACCTCGGCCCGGACGCGCCGGACGGCGGGCGGCAGCACCGCGCTGCCGTCCATGACGACGATCTCCTCCGCGATGTCCTTGAACACCGCCCGCCGGACGGCGCCGCCGTCCAGGACCAGGATGGTGTTCTCGCCGTGCGGCATGAACGCCAGGTCGTAGGCGTAGAAGCTGTGCAGCAGCGGGGTCAGGTAGGCGTCCAGGTAGCGGCGCAGCCACACCTCGGGGGCGAGGCCGGACCGCGCGACCAGGGCGGCGGCCAGCGAGCGGCCGGCGCGGTCGGTGTGCAGCAGGGCGGCCATCGTCATCAGCCGCTCGCCGGGGGCGAGCGCGGGGACGGGGCTCTCCCGCCAGAGCGCGGCGAGCATCTTGCGGTAGGGCGAGTACCGGTCGGTGGCCGCCTCGTACTGGCGGTGCCGGTAGCCGATGGCGGCGTGCTCGCGGATGATCGTCAGGCCGGTGCCGCGCAGCACCTCGTCGTCCGCGATCAGCTCGGCCAGCCAGTCGTTGATCGCCGGGGTGGCCTCCATGTAGGCCGCCGAGAGGCCGCGCATGAAGCCCATGTTGAGCACCGAGATGGCCGTCTTGACGTAGTGCCGGGACGGGTCGGTGGTGTTGAAGAAGGTGCGGATGGACTGCTGCGCGAGGTACTCGTCGTCGCCCTCGCCGAGGCAGACCAGCCGCTGCCGGGCGACCTCGCCGGCGAAGGTGACCGACAGCTTGTTCCACCACTGCCAGGGGTGCACCGGCAGCAGGTGGTAGTCCGCGAGGGCGAGGCCGCGGCCGGCCATCGCGGCGGCGAACCGGGCCAGGGTGGCCGGGGCGAGCTCCTGGCGGATCAGCGTGTCGTAGTCGGTGTCCGCGCAGGAGGTGAAGACCGAGTGGTCGCGGTGCGCGGCCAGCCAGACCAGCCGCACCGGGGAGGCGGCCTCCGGGGCGTACCGGTGGAACTCGTGGACGCCGAAGCCGATCCGGCCGTTGTTGGCGACGAAGCCGGGGTGGCCCTCGGTCATGCCGGTCTCGACGGTCTGGAAGTCCGCCTCGGCGAGCTCCTCGGCGCCGAGGGCGGGCCGGCCGAGCTTGTACGCGGTGCCGGCCAGGGTGGAGGAGATCTCCTCCAGGTAGACCGGCAGCACCTCGTCGGTCAGACCGAGGGCGGCGCGCAGCTCGATGCAGAAGTCCAGTGCGTCGACCGGGAGTTCCTCGTCCTCCCGGTGCCGGGTGACCGACTCGGCGGGGATCTGCCAGTGGTCGAGGGCGCGCAGCCGGGCGGCGAACCGGTACTCCACCGAGCCGTCGTCGCTGCGGACGGCGTACCGGCCGTCGGGCAGCGGCTCGGGGGTGAGCAGCCGCTCGTGGGCGAACTCGGCGAGGGCCTTGCGGACGAGCTGCCGGTTGGCCTGCGCCCAGGCGTCCGGCGTCAGGTGGGCGACGGCGTCGGCGGGCATCATGCGGCGGCTCCTGCGAGGGCGTTCTCGAACCGGGCGCGGGTGCAGACGCTGAGCAGCGCCTCCTTCTCCGGCTTGGTGATCGGGCCGACCACCTCGAAGCCGACCGCGGCGTTCAGGGCGTGGACGGCGGTGTTGCGGACGTCGGGCTCGACGACGACGCGGCGGGCGGCCGGGTCGTCGAGGACGAAGGCCATCACGGTGGTGATGACGGCCCGGGTGAAACCGTGCACCGGGGTGTCCGTGGGCGCGCACAGGAAGTGCATGCCGACGTCACCCGGCTCGGCGTCGTACAGGCCGACGAGCTCCAGCCGCGCCGGGTCGTAGCGCTCGACCAGGAAGGCCGGGCTGCCGTCGACCAGGCCGATGTACGCGTCGTGGTACGGGTGTTCGGTGATCCGCCGGTACTCCTCGCGGACGGTGTCAACGGTGGCGTCCTGCATCATCCAGAACGAGGCCTTGGGGTGGGTGACCCAGGCGTGCAGCAGGGCGGCGTCGGCGTCCGGGTCGAGCGGGCGGACGGTGAACTCGCCGAGGGCGTCGGTGCGGGTGAAGAGCGTCATGCGAGGGCGCCCTCCGGCGCGCCGAACTCCTGGAAGGCGATGGACTTCTCGATCGGGTAGACCTCGCGGCCGGCCAGCTCGCGGACGATCCACGAGTTGCGGTACGGGCCCATGCCGAGGTCGGGGGAGGTGATGCTGTGGGTGTGGGTGCCGCCGTTCTGCAGGAAGACCCCGCGCCCGGTGGTGTCGATGCTGTAGTTGCGGGCGACGTCGAAGCGGCCGCGGCCGTCCCAGCGGATCCGGTCCCGGATCGGTTCCAGGAAGGCCGGCGGGGTGTACTTGTAGCCGGTCGCCAGCACCAGGCCCTCGGTGGTGAGGCTGAAGTCCCGCTGCTGCTCGGCGTGGTGCAGGCCCAGCGTGTAGGTGCCCAGCGTCTCGTCGTACGAGGCGCTGCGCAGCGCGGAGTTGGTGAGCAGCCTGGTCGGGACGGGCCCCTTGACGCTCTTCTGGTAGAGCAGGTCGTAGATGCCGTTGATGAGGTCCGCGTCGATGCCCTTGAACAGGCCCTTCTGCTCGGACTCCAGCCGGTAGCGGGTCTCCTCCGGGAGGCCGTGGAAGTAGTCCACGTACTCGGGGGAGGTCATCTCCAGGGTGAGTTTGGTGTACTCCAGCGGGAAGAACCGCGGCGAGCGGGTCACCCAGTCGAGGCGGTAGCCGTGCACGTCGGTCTCGGCGAGCAGGTCGTAGTAGATCTCGGCGGCGCTCTGGCCGCTGCCGACGACGGTGATGCTGCGCTTCCTCTGGAGGGCCTGCTTGGCGTCCAGGTAGCCGGAGTTGTGCACCAGATCGCCACCGATGCCCCGGCAGGTCTCCGGGATGTACGGCGGGGTGCCGGTGCCGAGCACCAGGTGCCGGGCGCGGTGCCGGACCTCGCCCCCGGCGGTGGCGGAGACCACCGTGTACAGGCCGTCGGCCTCGTCGTACTCGACCCGGCTCACGGTGTGCCCGAACCGGACGCTGCGCAGCTTGGCGGCGGCCCAGCGGCAGTACTCGTTGTACTCGCTGCGCACCGGGTAGAACGTCTCCCGGATGTAGAACGGGTACAGCCGGCCGGACTCCTTCAGGTAGTTGAGGAAGGAGTAGGGCGAGGTCGGGTCGGCGAGCGTCACCAGGTCGGCCATGAACGGCGTCTGCAGCGTGGCGAAGTCGAGCAGCATCCCGGGGTGCCAGTCGAAGTCGGACTTGCTCTCCAGGAACACGCCGTCGAGGCCGTCGATCGGCTCGGTGAGGCAGGCGAGGCCCAGGTTGTAGGGGCCCAGCCCGATCGCGACGAAGTCGTGGGTGGACATGCTTCTCCCGTGGTGCGGAGGGGCGGGCAGGATCAGACCGCGGCGGGGCAGAGTTCGGGGGCGGCAACCCGGTCGTTGACGTACCGGCCGGCGTGCTCGGCGAGGAGGTCGAGGACGTGCGCGATGTCGTCCAGCGTGGTCTCCGGGTTGAGCAGGGTGAACTTGAGGTAGTGGGCGCCGTCGACCTTGGTGCCGGCGACGACGGCCTCGCCGGAGGCGGCGAGTGCCTCGCGGGCGTACAGGTTGGCCTCGTCGGCGAGTTCGCGGGGCGGGCCGGCGGGCGGCAGCCAGCGGAAGACGACGGTGGACAGCTGCGACTTGGTGACGACCTCGAAGCGCGGGTCCTCGGTGAGCATCTCCCAGGCCGCGGCGGCCCGGTCGACGACCTCGTCGAAGAGCAGGCCGATCGCGTCGGCGCCCATGATGCGCAGGGTCAGCCAGAGCTTGAGGGCGTCGAAGCGGCGGGTGGTCTGGATGCTCTTGTCGACCTGGTTGGGGATCCGCCGCTCGGCCATCCGGGCCGGGTTGAGGTAGTCCGCGTAGTAGGTGGCGTGCCGCAGCACGGCGCTGTCACGGACCAGCACGGCCGAGGAACTCACCGGCTGGAAGAAGGACTTGTGGTAGTCGACGGTGACGGAGTCGGCCCGCTCGATGCCGTCCAGCAGGTGCCGGCGGGTGGGGGAGGCGAGCAGGCCGCAGCCGTAGGCGGCGTCCACGTGCATCCAGGTGCCCGCGGCGGCGCAGAGGCCGGCGATCTCGGGCAGCGGGTCGATGGAGCCGAAGTCGGTGGTGCCGGCGGTGGCGACGACGGCCATCACGGTCAGGCCCTCGGCCGTGCAGCGGGCGAGTTCCCGGGCGAGCGCCTCGGGCTTCATCCGGCGGCCGCGGTCGGTCTCCACGGAGATCACGGCGTCCATGCCGAGGCCGAGCAGCTCGGCGGACTTCTTGACGCTGAAGTGGCTGGCCTCGGAGGCGATGATCCGCAGCTTCGGCAGCAGCTCGTGCTTGGCCGGCGGGGTGTCGGCGGCGGCCGCGAGGGCGGCGCAGGCCTCCTCGCGGGCGAGCAGCAGGGCCTGGAAGTTGGACTGGGTGCCGCCGCTGGTGAAGACGCCGTCGGCGTCCGGGCCGAGGCCGATCCGCTCGGTCGTCCAGTCGATCAGGCGGCGCTCGATGAGGGTGCCGCCGGCGCTCTGGTCCCAGGTGTCCAGCGAGGAGTTGACGGCGGTGAGGACGGCCTCGCCGAGCAGGGCGGGGATCACCACCGGGCAGTTGAGGTGGGCCAGGTACCGCGGGTGGTGGAAGTACACGGCGTCGCGGAGGTAGACGTCCTCCAGCTCGGCGAGCGCCTCGGCCGGGTCGCCGAGCGGGCGCTCGAGGTCGATGCCGGATATCTCCGGGGCCAGCCGGTCCGGGGTCGTCCCGGTGAACGGGCGGGTGGTGGCGGCGATCTTCGCGGTGACGGTGTCGACACCGGCCCGCAGCGACTCGCGGTAGGCCTCCAGCGTCCGCTCGTTGAACAGGTGTGATCTGGCGTCATCCAGGGTGGCGGTACTGCCTGCCGACGGCTCGACGGTGTGGCCCCGGAAACTCATGGTCAGTCCTCAACGGTTGCGGACGGGGTGGCGTAACTTAGGTTAGCCTATCCTAAGTTCTACTCATGCGCGACGGCCCGCCCCCGGGTCTCGGGGAACGGGCCGTCGGTGCTGTTCGATTGAGGGTGCGTCGGGCTGTGCCGGGGTCAGTCCTCGTCGGGTACCGCGCCGGACGCCGCCTCCAGGCGCAGCTGCTCCTCGGAGGCGCCGCGCCGCCAGTAGCCGGCGAAGGTCACCGAGGCCTTGTCCATGCCGCGCTCGCCGACCAGGTGCCGGCGCAGTGCCCGGATGCTCCCGGACTCGCCGGCGATCCAGGCGTACGGGGTGCCCCCGGGCAGGTCGGCCGCCCGGACGGCGTCCAGCAGCGGGGTCGCCCCGCTCTCCCGGACCAGCCAGGTGATCTCCACCTCGGGCCCGACCGTCAGGTCCTGGATGTCCGCGGCGTGCGGGACCTCGATCCACACCCGGGTCCGGGTGGTCGGCGGCAGCCAGTCCAGGATCCCGCCGGCGGCGGGCAGCGCCGTCTCGTCCGCGGCGACCAGCACCCAGTCGGTGCCGGTCGGCGGCCGGAAGCAGACACTGCGGTTGTCCTCGACCGCCGGGCCGAGCAGGACCACCCGGTCGCCCGGCGCGGCCTTCGCCGCCCAGGAGGCCGCCGGGCCCGCGGCACCGGGCGAGTCGGGTCCGTGCAGCCCGTGCAGCACGAAGTCGACGTCCAGTTCGTCCGGGTCGCGGCGCTGCTCGCGGATCGTGTACGAGCGCATCACCGCCCGGACGTCCTCGTCCAGCGCCCGCCAGGCGCCGAACCAGTCCTCGCCCGCCTCGACCGGCAGCACCGGGGCGTCCTGCCCGGGGTGCGGCAGGAAGAGCGAGAAGCTCTGGTCCCGGCCGCCCGAGGCGAAGCCCGTCAACCGCCCGCCGCCGAAGGTGACCCGCAGCATCGTGGGCCCCAGCCGGAGGGTGCGGACCACCTCGGCCTCGAAGAACCCGTACTGCGCCGCTGTTCCGGAAGCGCTGGCCATGACGGCGTCAGCTCACCTTCTTGGCGTTGCGGATGGCCTTGGCGAGGTTCTCCAGCAGCGGCGCGGCACCCGCGTACGAGAAGCGCGGCACGGCGTCCCAGCCGACGACCTGGCCGGCCTTGACGGCGGGCAGCCGGCCCCAGGCCGGCTTGGCGGCCAGGTCCTTGGGCTGCAGCGCGGTCGAGCGGTTGTCCAGCAGGAGCAGGTCGGCGGGGAACTTGCCCGCGTTCTCCCAGCTGAGCGCCTCGAAGTAGTCGCCGGCCTCCAGCTTGGTCGGCACCACGATGTCGACGCCGAGCTCGACGAAGTACATCAGGTCGGTGGAGACCTTCGGGTTGGAGACGTAGAACACGTCGGCGCTGCCCGAACAGGCCATCACCTTGATGCCGCCGCTGGCCTTGGCGGCCTGCCGCAGCTCCTCGGCGGCCTTCTCGAAGCGGGCCTCGGCGTCGGTGACCTTCGGCGCCTTCAGGTCCGCGCCGAGCGACTCGGCGAGCGCGGCGTACCGCTCGATCGGCTTGGTCATCGGGACGCGGGCGGTGGTGATCGCGACGCTCGGGGCGAGCTGCAGGATCTTGTCCTTGCTCTCGTCCGGCACGTACCAGAGCGCGTCCGGGTCGTACATGTGCGTCACCAGCAGATCGGGGCGCAGGGCCGCGTACTTCTCGACGCTGAACTCGCCCCAGACGTTGCCGAGGATCTCGACCTTGTCGACCTTCAGGTCGCCGGCCGTCGGGTCCGCCTTGCCGTCGGCGGTCTTGGTCTCGCCGAAGACGCCGACGATCTGCCGGTCGAGGCCGAAGTCCACCAGGGCGGCCGCGGTGCCGGTGTACGCCACGACCCGCTTCGGCGCGGACCTGGCGGTGACCTCCTTCTTGCGGTCGTCGGTGAACGACCAGGGGCCGGCGCCGGTGGGCTTCGCGGAGGAGCCCGACGCGCCGTCGGATCCCGAACCGCCGCTGCTGCCGCAGGCGGCGAGCACGGCACCGAGCGCGGTGGCGCCACCGGCGGCCAGCAGGCCGCGACGGGAGAGGGAGACGGCAGTTCTGGAACGCGGCATGACGGTGTCTCTCTCGGTTCGAAGGTGTGCGCCGCAGGCAGGGACTGGCAGCGGACCCGCGGCGGGAATTAGGTTAACCTAACCTAAGTCTTTGTCCAGAGGGGGTCCCGGAATCCGGTCTCCCGCCAGCGCCGGAGCACCACCCGTGTCTCTCACCAAGCCGCAACAGGCCCAAGGGGGTTCGGCCGAACCCGCCGACCTCCGACGACGCCCGCCCGGCGCCCGCACCGCGCTGCGCGCCGCCGGACTCCTCGCCGCCCTGCTCGTCCTGCTCGCCGTCCTCGCCCTCAGCATCGGCGTCGGCGCCAAGCAGCTCTCCATCGGCGAGGTCTGGCACGGCCTCGTCGACAGCCACTCCGACTCCTTCACCGTCGTCCACGAGATGCGACTGCCCCGCACGCTGCTCGGCCTCCTCGTCGGCACCGCCCTCGGCCTCGCCGGCGGCGTCATGCAGGCCCTGACCCGCAATCCGCTCGCCGACCCCGGCCTGCTCGGCATCAACGCCGGCGCCTCCGCCGCCGTCGTCTCCGCCGGCACCTTCCTCGGCGTCGCCACCTTCGACGGCTACGTCTGGTTCGCCCTCGCCGGCACCGCCGCCGTGTCCGTCCTCGTCTACGCCGTCGGCGGCGGCCGCGGCGCCACCCCCGCCCGGCTCGCCCTCGCCGGATCCGCCCTCAACGCCACCCTCTTCAGCTACGTCAGCGCCGTCATGCTGCTCGACACCGGCGCCCTGGAGAAGATGCGCTTCTGGACGGTCGGCTCGCTCGCCGGCGCCCAGCACGGCACCGTGCTCAAGGTGCTGCCCTTCATCGCCGTCGGCCTGGTGCTCGCCCTCGCCCTCGCCCGGCCGCTCAACGTCATGGCGCTCGGCGACGACTCCGCCCGCGCCCTCGGCGCCCGGCCCGCACTGATCCGCGCCGCCGCCATCACCGCCGTCACCCTGCTCTGCGGCGCCGCCACCGCCGCCTGCGGGCCGATCGTCTTCGTCGGCCTGATGGTGCCGCACTTCGTCCGCGCCCTCACCGGCCCCGACCTGCGCTGGCTCTTCCCCTACTGCGCCGTCCTCGCGCCCGTGCTGCTGCTCGGCGCCGACGTCCTCGGCCGCGTCCTCGGCCGCCCCGGCGAACTGCAGGTCGGCATCGTCACCGCCGTGCTCGGCGGCCCCTTCTTCCTGTACTTCGCACGCCGCGGAAAGGTGGCCCGGGCATGAGCACCCTCCGAATCGGCGCCGCGGTCTCCGTCCGCTACCGGCCCCGCGCCCTGCTGGTCGGCACCACCGCCCTGCTGATCGCCCTCGCCGTCGGCGTCCTCGCCCTCGGCAGCGGCGACTACCCGATGAGCCCCGCCGACGTGCTGCGCACCCTCACCGGCGGCGGAAGTCCCGCCGAGGACTTCATCGTCAACGAGCTGCGGCTGCCCCGGGTCGCCACCGCCCTGCTGGTCGGCGCCGCCCTCGCCCTCGCCGGCGCGCTCTTCCAGTCCCTCGTCCGCAACCCGCTCGGCAGCCCCGACATCCTCGGCTTCACCCAGGGCGCCGGCGCCGGCGCCCTGCTCGTCGTCCTCGCCGGCGGCAGCAGCCTCGCCCTGGCCGGCGGCGCGATCGCCGGCGGCATCGCCACCGGCGCCGCCATCTACGCCCTCGCCCGGCGGCAGGGCCTCCACGGCAGCCGACTCGTCCTCGTCGGCATCGGCACCGCCGCCATCCTCACCGGCGTCAACGGCTACCTGCTGACCCGCACCCAGCTCATGGACGCCGCCCGCGCCATGCTCTGGCTCACCGGCAGCCTCGACGGCCGCGGCTGGCGCGACGCCGTCCCGCTGCTGATCGCCCTCGCCGTCCTCGGCCCCGCCGTGCTCCTGGGCGCCGGCCGCGCACTGCGGATGCTGGAGATGGGCGACGACGCCGCCAGCGGCCTCGGCATCCGGGTCGAACGCGTCCGGCTCGCCCTGCTCGCCACCGCCGTCCTGCTCGCCTCGCTCGCCGCGGCCGCCGCCGGCCCGGTCAACTTCGTCGCGCTCACCGCACCGCAGCTGGCCAGGCGGCTCACCCGCGCCCCCGGCCCCAACCTGCTCGCCGCGATGTGCACCGGCGCCGCCCTGCTCGTCACCGCCGACTTCATCGCCCAGCGCGCCTTCACCGGCCACCAGCTGCCGGTCGGCGTGGTCACCGGCGTCCTCGGCGGCGGCTACCTGGTCTGGCTCCTCGCCACCGAGCGCAGGGCGGGCCGGATGTGAGTACCGGACCCGACCCCCGCACCAGACCCACGCCCCGAACCAGACCCACGCCCCGGAACGGAGAACCGACCATGGAAACCGGCGGACCGCGCCTCGCCGGCGCCGAGCTGACCCTCGCCTACGAGAAGCGCACCATCGCCGAAGGGCTGAGCGTCGCCATCCCCGACCGGTCGTTCACCGTCGTCGTCGGCCCCAACGCCTGCGGCAAGTCCACCCTGCTGCGCGCCCTCTCCCGCACCCTCAAGCCCTCCGCCGGCTCCGTGCTGCTCGACGGCCAGGACATCGCCGGCATCCCGGCCCGCAAGGTCGCCCGCACCCTCGGCCTGCTCCCGCAGTCCTCCGTCGCCCCCGACGGCATCACCGTCGCCGAACTCGTCGCCCGCGGCCGCTACCCGCACCAGGGCCTGCTCCGCCAGTGGTCCCCCGAGGACGAGCGGGTGGTCGCCGAATCGATGGCCGCCACCGGCGTCGACACGCTCGCCGACCGGCTCGTCGACGAACTCTCCGGCGGCCAGCGCCAGCGCGTCTGGATCGCCATGGCGCTCGCCCAGGAGACCCCGCTGCTCCTGCTCGACGAACCCACCACCTACCTCGACATCGCCCACCAGATCGAGGTCCTCGACCTCTGCGCCCGGCTCCACGAGGAGCAGGGCCGCACCCTCGTCGCCGTGCTGCACGACCTCAACCACGCCGCCCGCTACGCCACCCACCTCATCGCCATGCGCGACGGAAAGGTGGTCGCCTCCGGGCCGCCCGCCGAGATCGTCACCGCCGAACTCGTCGAACAGGTCTTCCGGCTGCCCTGCCGCGTCATCGACGACCCGGAGACCGGCACCCCGCTGGTCGTCCCCGCCGCCCGGCGCGGGGCCGTCCACCACGAAGGGAACCGGGCATGACCGCACGCACCTACCGCGACGCCCACGGCATCCCGCACCTGCGCGCCGACGACCCGCTCGAACTCGCCCACCTCCAGGGCCGCAACGCCGCCGCCGACCGCGCCTGGCAGATCGAGGTCGAACGGCACCGCGCCCACGGCACCTCGGCCGCCTTCCTCGGCGCCGACGCCCTCGGCTGGGACGTCTTCGCCCGGCAGGCCCGGCTCGCCGACACCGCCCGCCGCTGCTACGACGCCCTCGCCCCGGAGACCGCCGAGTGGGTCCGCGCCTACGTCGACGGCGTCAACACCGGACTCGCCGAAACCGGCCACCGCGCACCCGAGTTCGCCACCGCCGGCACCACCCCCGGCCACTGGGAACCGTGGACCCCGCTCGCCGTCTGGCTCTCCCACCACATCCTGTTCGCCGGCTTCCCCAGCAAGCTCTGGCGCGACCGGGTCGCCCGCGCCCTCGGCGAGGAGCACACCGAACTCTTCGCCACCGACGGCCCAGGCACCTCCGGCAGCAACGGCTGGCTGATCGCCGGCGAGCGCACCGCGAGCGGCGCCCCCCTGATAGCCGGCGACCCGCACCGCTTCATCGAGGACCCGGGCATCTACCAGCAGATCCGGCTGGCCTGCCCCGAGTACGACGTCATCGGCCTCGCCGTCCCCGGCGTCCCCGGCATCGGCCACTTCGGCCACACCGGCGGCGTCGCCTGGGCCATCACCAACGCGATGGCCGACTACCAGGACCTCTACCGGGAACGCCTGCGCCGCACCGACGGCCCCGACGGCCCCCGCGTCGAGGCACTCGGCCCGGACGGCTGGCAGCCCGCCACGGCACACCACGAGACCGTCGAGGTCGCCGGCGCCGAACCCGTCGAGATCGAGATCGTCGAGACCGACCGCGGCCCGGTGATCGTCGGCGGCACCGACGGCGACGCCGAGACCCTCAGCCTCCGCCACCCGCCCCGGGCCGACGCCGAACTCGGCTTCGACGCCCTGCCCGCCCTGCTGCGCGCCCGCACCGTCGCCGACGTCGACCGGGCCTTCGACCGCTGGGTCGAACCGGTCAACGTCGTCCAGGCCGCCGACACCGACGGCGGCCTGCTGCACCGCGTCGCCGGCGCCGTCCCGCTGCGCCCCCGGGCCAACAGCCTGCGGCCCGTCCCCGCCTGGGACGCCGGGCACACCTGGCGCGGCCGCCGCCCGATGCCGCGCGCCGAGGTGCACGGCGCCGCCGTGATGGCCAATCAGCGCGGCCTCGCCGCCCCGCTCGGCGTGGAGTTCGCCCCGCCGCACCGCGCCGACCGGATCGCCGACCTGCTCGCCGCCCCGGTCTCCTGGACACCGGCCGACATGGCGGTCGTCCACATGGACACCCACGTCGCCTCCGCCGCCCCGCTGCTCGACCTGCTGGCCGGCCTCGACGGCCTGAGCCCGGCCGCAGAGAAGCTCCGCGACCGCCTGCTCGCCTGGGACCGCCGGATGGCCGCCGACTCCGTCGACGCCGCCCGGTACGCCGCGCTGCGCTCCGCGGTCGTCCGCCGGTTCGCCGCCGAACCGGCACTCGCCGGCCTCGCCGGAGCATCCCCGTACCCGGAGCTGTTCCTGCCCTGGCTCGCTCTGCTGCCGCGGGTCGCCTTCGCGCTGGAGACCCTGCTGGCGGACGACCGCCTGCCCGGAGTGGACCGGGCGGAGCTGGTGCGAGCCGCCGTGGAGGAGGCGGCCGGGGCGGACAGTGGCGAGACCTGGGGTGCCACGCACCGCCTGGCACCCTGGCAGGCCCTGCCCGGCGCGGACGGCGGACCCGACGAGGACTGGCCGGGGCTGGGCGGCGACCACGACTGCGTGCTCTCCACCTCCAGCGTCCCCGGCCTCACCGACCGCAGCGCCCGCGGCTCGGCCGCCCGGTACGTCTGGGACCTCGCCGACCGCGACGACAGCCGCTGGGTGGTGCCGTTCGGCGCCTCCGGGCTGCCCGGCCACCCGCACCGCCGCGACCAACTGCCGCTCTGGCTGAGCGGCGGGCTCGTTCCCGTCACCACCGACTGGACCCGCCTCACCGAGGAGCCGTGATGACCGCCGACACCCCCGCCCGGGCCGCCCTGCCCGCGGACCGCCCGGCGCTGTACGAGGAGAAGCTGCCCGCCTCAGGAGCCGTCCGGATCGTCGAGCTCGACCCGGAGGCCGACGCCGACCTCGTCCACCGCTGGGTCACCGAGCCGCGGGCCCGGTACTGGGGCATGCTCGACGCCGACCGCGAACAGGTCCGGGAGACCTACGGGTTCGTCGACTCGCTGAGCACCCACCACGCCTTCCTGGCGCTCCGCGACGGCCGGCCGGCCGCGCTCTTCCAGAGCTACGAGCCCGAGCACGACCCGGTCGGCGAGTGCTACCGGGTACGGCCCGGCGACCACGGGATGCACCTGCTGATCGGCCCCGCCGACGGGCCCACGCAGCACGGTGTCAGCCGGGCCCTGGTCGGCGTGTTCGTCCGCTTCCTGCTCGCCGACCCGGGCCGCCGCCGGATCGTCGCCGAGCCGGACGCCCGCAACGAGCGGGCGATCGCGCTGCTGCGGCGCTGCGGCTTCGACCTCGGCCCGGAGATCGACAAACCGGAGAAGCGGGCCCGACTGGTCTTCCTCACCCGGGAATCCTCCGAACGGGGCTGACCCGTCCTCAGACGGTCAGCACGATCTTGCCCCGGGTGCCGCGCGACTCGATCAGTTCGTGCGCCCTGGCGGCCTCCTCCAGCGGCAGCACGTGCTGCACGTGGGGCCGCAGCCGGCCCTGGTCGGCCAGTTCGGCCAGCGCCGCCAGGCCCACGTGGTCGGGCTCGACGGTCAGCCCGGTGAAGCGCCGGCCGGCCGCCGCGGCCGCGGCGGTCAGCTCGGCGCTGCCCCGCTCGACCAGGGTGATCAGCAGGCCGTCCTCGGCCAGCATCGGCAGCGAGCGCTGCCCGTATCCGCCGCCGATGCCGTCCAGGACGACGTCGATCCCGCTCAGCCCGGCCGCGAAGTCGCCCGCCGCGTAGTCGATGACGTGGTCGGCGCCCAGCGAGCGGACGAAGTCGTGCTTGGCGGCGCTCGCCGTGGCCAGCACCTCCGCGCCGCGGGCCTTGGCGATCTGTACCGCGAGGTGGCCGACGCCGCCGCCCGCGCCGTGGACCAGCACCCGCTGCCCCTCCCGCAGCCCGGCCGTGTCGACCAGCGCCTGCCAGGCGGTGAGGCCGGCCAGCGGCAGGGCGGCGGCCCGCACGTGGTCGAGGCCGGCCGGCTTGCGGACGAAGTGCCGCGAGGGCGCGGCCACGTACTCGGCGTAGGCGCCGGCCGGCCGCGGGAACAGCGGCATGCCGAACACCTCGTCGCCGACCTCGAACCGGGTGACGCCCGGGACGACCTCCTCGACGACGCCCGAGACGTCCCAGCCGAGGACGAACGGGGGCTCGCCGAGCAGCGGCAGCGCACCGGCCCGGACATGGGCGTCGACGGGGTTGACCGAGGCCGCGTGCACCCGGACGAGCACGTCGCCGGCGAGCGGGACGGGGCGGTCGGTCTCGGTCGGGACGCGCACGTCGGGGGTGCCGAAGGACTTCTGGGTGATGGCGCGCAAGGGGTGCTCCTCGGGACTGCGGGACGGTTCCCGCCGATCGGTTCGGCGTCCACGCTAGGAGCCGGAGAAGAGACGATGAATGGTCGATCCGCTCGATTCGATGTCCGATCGTCTCGTCTGTCCGGACGGTCGGGATAGTCTCGCCGGGTGGACATCCTGACCGACGCCGTCGCCTCCGTCCGGACCGGCAACCCCGTCTCCGCCTGCACCGACTGCCGGGCGCCCTGGGGCCTGCGCTTCGCCGAGCAGTCCGGCGCCGGATTCCACGTGGTGCTCTCCGGCACCTGCTGGCTGATCGAACCCGGCGGCGCGACCACCCGGCTCGGCCCCGGCGACATCATCTTCGTGCGCAGCGGCCGCGAGCACGTCCTCGCCGACGACCCCGGCTCCCCGGTCGTCGACTACCGGATCGACCGCAGTTGGCCGGTCTCGCCGGTGCGGCGCCCCGCCCGACCCGGCACCGGCCCGGTCACCTCGCTGCTCTGCGGCTCCTACCACCTCGACCAGGAACGCCCGCACCCGCTGGTCGCCACCCTGCCCCCGCTGATCCACCTGCCGGCCCGGCGCGGCCGCCACACCGCACTCGCCGCGGCCATCGACCTGCTGGCCGCCGAACTGGAGCAGCCCGGCCCCGGCTCGGACGGCATCGTCGCCCAGCTCATCGACCTGCTGCTGCTCTACATCCTGCGGGCCTGGCTCGACGAACAGCCGGACGCCGCCGCAGCCGGCTGGGCCGCCGCACTGCGCGACCCGGCGATCGCCCCGGCACTGAAGGCGATCCACGCCGCACCCGGCGACGCCTGGACGGTCGAGAGCCTCGGCGACAGCGTCGGCCTCTCCCGGGCCGCCTTCGCCCGCCGCTTCACCGGCCTGGTCGGCGAGCCTCCGCTGGCCTACCTCACCCGCTGGCGGATGACCACCGCGGCCGGCCTGCTGCGGCACTCCGACACCCCGATCTCGGTGGTCGGCGACCAGGTCGGATACAGCTCCGAGTTCGCCTTCGCCAAGGCCTTCAAGCGCGCGTACGGGCTGCCGCCGGGCGAGTACCGGCGCCGCGCCCGCGAGGCCGCCTGACCCGGGACGGGACGGCCGCCGGCACGGTCGGCCAACACGCCGAGGCCCGCGGACGGGGCGCGTACGGCCGGTCCGCGACGGATACTGACGCCATGCGCCAGAACCCAGAGAACCCGGAGTTCCCCGAGGACTACGACGAGGAGTCGCCGGCCGTCATGGAGGCGGAGGACGAGGAGCGGGAGGTGGCCGAGCGCCAGGGCGACGAACTGGAGCAACTGCGCGAGCGGCGGGCCCTCGGCGCGGACGAGGCCGACGACGGCGACGCCGTCGAGCAGGCCCTGGTCGCCTCCCTCGACGACGAGGACGACTACCGGGACTGACCCCGGCGCTGCGCGTAGGGGGCGCCACTCAGAGGTGCCCCCGGCGCCCCTTGGTCGCCTACAGCGCCCGCTGCCGCTGGAGCCAGGTGAAGGCGAGCCAGCCCGGCAGGACCGGCAGCAGGAAGACCAGCAGACGGAAGAGCATCACCGCGGCGAAGGCGCTGCCCTGGTCCATGCCGCCGGTGTGCGCCAGGCCCTCGGTCAGCAGGCCCTCCACCACGCCCGCGCCGCCCGGCGTGGGTGCGGCGGAGCCGGCCGCGTTGCCGGCCAGGAACACCACGGCGACCGCGCTGAAGGACGGCCGGGCGCCGACCGCCATCGCGCAGCAGTACAGGCAGGCCACGAAGGCCGTCGACACCAGCAGTTGGCCGGCGATGCCGGCCGCCAGCTTGCCCGGCTGCTGCAGCAGGTCGAGCAGCCGTGGCAGCACCTCGGCCCGTAGCGGCCGCAGCAGGCCGGCTATCCGCCGCCGCAGCCAGGGCACCGCGAGCGTGGACAGCAGGACCGCCGCGACCAGGCCCAGTCCGGCCGCGAGCCAGGCCGGGCTGGGCAGCTCGGTCTGCGGCCCGAGGCCCACCAGGGTGGTGAAGAAGGCGAGTTGCAGCATGTGCAGCGCCAGTCCGACCAGCTGGGAGGCGCCCACGCTGGAGAGCGCCTGTGCGGTCGGGATCCCGCTGGCCTGCAGGAACCGGGTGTTCAGCGCGATGCCGCCCACCCCGCCGGGCGACACCAACTTGACGAAGGAGCCCGCCACTTGGGCGGCCGAAGCGCGGCGCGCGTCGAGTCTCTCCGGGACGAAGCCGACGAAGCCGAGGGTGGCCGCGCCGTAGCTCGCGACCGCGGCCAGGGCGGCCGCCGCGAGCCAGAGCGGGTCGGCGTCCGCCACCGCCCGGAAGGAGTCCAGCCCGGAGCCGAACAGCGCCTGCAGCAGCAGGTATCCGCCGGCCATCCCGGCCGCCACGGTGGCCAGCGTGCGCGGCCGCAGCCGCTCCAGCCGGACGGGCTCCGCCGGCGCCTGCGGGCGCAGCCGGAGCACCTCCGCGCGTATCGCGGCGGCCAGTTCGGGCTGGCCCGCCAGCGCCTCGCGGGTCGCCCGGCCGAGGGCGATCGGCTGCAGCAGCTGCAGCGCGGCGCCGATCGCGGCCGGCCCGAGCACCGCGGCGCCGGCGGCCACCGCGCGCTCGGGGCCGGCGCGCAGGGCCAGCACGGTGAGCATCCCGGCGACGTCCAGTCGCAGCAGCAGCTCGCCGGCCGCGATCTCGCCGTGCGCGAGTTCGGTGAGCTGCACCTCGCCGCCGGGGCCGAGCCGGACGGTGTCGGGGCCGAGGGTGCGGTGGGCGATGCTGCGCCGGTGCAGCAGCCGCAGCTGCCGCCAGGCGTCCCGCAGCACCTCGTCGGTGACCTCCGCCGCGGGGACCTCGCCGAGCGGCCGGCCGGGCAGGTGCCGGTACGCCACCAGGGCCGCGTCCGGGCCGAGTTCGGCGGCGGCCAGGGGCTCAGGGGTGCGCACCCCGGCCGCGACGGCGGCGTGCGCGACCAGGGTCTGGTGTTCCAGGCCGGCGCGCAGTGAGCGCAGGCCGAGCGGCAGCGGAGCGGTGCGCAGCCGCAGCAGCTGCCACACGTGCTGCGGCAGGCCGAGTGCGGCGGCGCGCCGGTCGAGCAGCCGGACGTCCAGGTCGGGGCGGTCCTGGTGCTGGGTCACCAGGTAGCGGCAGGGGCCGGCCACCCGGACCGTGTTCGGGCGGGTCCCGGCGTTGCGCAGGGTCACCCACAGCTGCAGCTCGGACGGCTCCCGGGTGGGTTCGCCGACGGCCCAGGACACCAGGTGGGCGGTGGTCCAGCCGACCAGCAGGGCGAGCACCACGGACAGCGGGGTGGCGTAGCCGGTGAGCAGTCCGGAGAGTCCGGCGGCGGTGAGGGTGGCGGCCAGCGAGGCACGCCAGCGCGGCAGCCCCCCGGTGCCGACCGCGGTCATGAAGGCGAGCACCGGGGCCAGGTGTCCGTACACCGGGTCGGTGCGGCCGGGGCCCCCGGGGGACGGGTGGGTGAGCGCGGTCAGGCCGCCCACCGCGAGGTCGAGGAGGAGCGAGAAGGCGTACGCCAGGACGGCGGCCAGCACGCCGTCGGCGACCTGCCGGCCGGCCCGGCGCAGTACCCGGCCGACCGCGAAGGCCAGCGGTACGAGCAGCAGCGCGGCGGCGCTGCAGGCGGCCAGCAGCCGCACCGGCGGCTGCGGCAGCAGTCCGGTGCCCTCGGCGACGTCGGCGTCCAGGCCGCCGGCGGTGCCCTGGGCGTACTGGGCGAGCAGCAGGAGCAGGCCGATCGCGGCGATCCCGATCAGGGCGCGGATCAGCGCCGCGGGGTGTCGCACCCGGCGGTGACGCGGTGTCGCGGGCGCGGTCCGCAGCTCTCCTGCGGGGTTCAGCGTGGCCACGCGGCATGCTCCCACATCCCCCGGACGGCGGAGTGCCGACCGCGGCACACGGCAGGGGTGCCGGGAGGGCGGCGGGCCCGGGCGGGTACGGAGCCGCCAGTACAGAAAGGAATGAAGGCGCTAAAATCCGGACATAACACCTCGTGCGGCCGGTGTTCCCCGAGCCCCGCGGCCCCCGCGGGCGGCCCGGCTGCCGATAGGGAGGCCGACCATGGCCAAGCAGACCACCGGCAAGATGACCAAGCTCCGCCGCGGCACCCAGGACCTGCTCGAACGCCGCGGCATGGCCAGCAATCCGGGCCCGCTCGCCCCGCAGCTGCACACCGACAACCCGACCGCCGCCCGCATCGGGCCCTACTTCGGGGACGCGATGTTCAGCCACGGCGGACGCCGGGCCTCCACCACCGCGGGGCCGATGGCCGGAGTCGCCCACCACGTCGAACTGCCCGGCCACCGCCACCGCGGCGCCGAGAAGCACTCCGCCCACTGAGCCCGACCCGCGCCGCGCCCCGCCGGGCGGCGGGGCGCGGCCGCACGCCGATGCGGAAGAGTGGGGCCGCGACCGCCGCCCGGCGGCCGCCCCCCGACGCGGAGGAGCACCGCATGTCCGACAGCCCCCTGCTGCAGACCCGCGAGGAGTGGCTCGCCTCGCTGCCCCGGGTGTACGCCGCCGCCGGCTGCCTGATCACCGACCCGCAGGGCCGGGTGCTGATCGTCAAGGCCGGCTACCGCGAACACTGGCAGTTCGTCGGCGGCACCGTCGACCTCGGCGAGAACCCGCAGCAGTGCGCCTCCCGCGAACTGCGCGAGGAGACCGGCATCGAGAAGCAGGCCGGCGACCTGCTGGCCGTCGCCTGGACCAACCCCTCCGGCGAACTCGACCACCCCGCCTGCCACTTCCTCTTCGACCTGGGGACCCTCCCGGCCGACACCCCGATCACGCTGCCCGCCGGCGAACTCGACGACCACCGCTGGGCCGAGGTCGACGAGGCACTCGACGTGCTCGGCCCGGCCCGCTCGCTGCGTCTGAGCGCCGGCCTCGCCGCCCGCGCCGACGGCCGCACCCGGATCGTCACCAGCCCGGTCAGCGGCTTCTGAACATCCGGCCGACCACCCGGCGCGGCCTCAGAGGACGAGCTTGAAGCCGTCGTGGCTGCGCTCGAAGCCGAGCGAGGCGTAGAAGCGGTGGGCCTCGGTCCGGCGCTTGTTGCTGGTCAACTGGACGAGACCGCAGCCCTGTTCACGGGCCCGGTCGATCGCCCGGGCCAGCAGCAGCCGGCCCAGCCCGCCGCCGCGCCGGTCCGCCCGGATCCGGACGGCCTCGATCAGCGCCCGCTCGGCGCCGCCCCGGCCGAGGCCCGGGACACGGGTCAGCTGCAGGCACCCGAGCACCGTCCCGTCGCCCTCGTCCAGCACCAGCAGCTCATTGCGCGGGTCCGCCTCGATCGCGGCGAAGGCCGCCTCGTACGCTGCACCGACCTCCACCGCCGCGGGATCGGTGACGGCCGACTCGTCGGTGAGCAGGGCGAGCACGGCGGGCAGGTCTCGGCGGGCGGCGGTACGGACGATCACACGGGGAGTGTCGCAGATGGAGATCCTGGAGTACCCGGAGGCCGAGGTGCCGGCGCCGCTGCGGGCCCAGGTGTGGGCGCTGCAGGAGCAGGCCTGGCCGACCGGCGGCGCCGACCCGGGCACCAGCCACGACCCGGCGCTGGACCCGCGGAGCATGCTGCTCGTCGACGGCTCCGCCGTGGTCGCCGCCCTCGACCTGCTCGGCAAGGAACTCGAGCACGGGGGAGAGGTCTTCGCCGCCCGCGGCCTCTCCGCCGTGGTCACCGACCCGGGCCGCCGCGGCCGCGGCCACGGCCTGGCGCTGGTCACGGCCGCCCGCGCCCGGATCGCCGCACTCGGCGCCGACCTCGGCCTGTTCACCTGCGACCGGCCGCTGATCGGCTTCTACGAGCGGGCCGGCTGGGAGGTGCTGCCCGGCGCCGTCCTGATCGGCGGCACGCCCGAGGAGCCCTTCCCCAGCGACCGGCCGGGCTTCGACAAGGCAGTGCTCGCCGGGTTCTTCTCCGCGCCCGCCCGTGCCCGCCGGCACGGCTTCGACCGCGCCCGGATCGCGCTCCACCCGGGCACGGTCGACCGGCTCTGGTAGCCCGTCGCGGGGCCGTCAGCCCAGCAGCCGCGCCCGGACCGCCGCCGTGTCGGCCGGCGGCAGGTATCCGGCCGGCTCGAACTCGGCGATCGTCTCCAGCAGCGCCGCCTCGGCGGTGGTGCCCGCCCCGTCCAGCACCGCCTCGATCTCCGCGGTCTCGTCGGGGCGGCCCAGCATCGCCCAGAGCGGGCGCAGGTTGTCCGCGCTCAGCAGGTAGTCGTCGACGATCGAGTCGGCCGTCACCCCGGCCACCGCGAGCAGCACGAGGGCGGCCAGGCCGGTGCGGTCGCGGCCCGCCCCGCAGTGCACCACCACCCCGCCCGGGCCGGCCTGGCCGACGGCGGCCACCACCCGTGCCACCGCCCGCTGGCAGTGGTCCAGGTACGGCCGGAAGGACAGCGGGGTGCCGTCCAGCCCGCCGAACCGGGCCCACCAGTCGGGCCCGGCCAGCTCGTCCAGCGGCACCCGCACCAGCTCCACGCCCTCCGGGCGCCGCAGCAGCGGCCGGTACTCCTCCTCGTTGCGGAGGTCGACCACGGTGCGGATGCCGTACGCCTGCAGCGCGGCCCAGCCCTCGGCGGTCAGCCGGTCCAGGTTGTCGGCGCGGACGACGGCCCCCCGCCGCGTCCGCCGGCCGTCCCGGGTGGGCAGCCCGCCGAGCTCGCGCACATTCAGGCAGCCGTCCCACACCAGGCGCCGATCGTCCGTCATGTCCCGTTCCCCCCAAGCCGTCGCGGGGGCCTCGTCGAACCCCCGGAGAACAGACTCCCGGCGGTACGCCGATGGTTCCCCGCGCACCCCTGCGCGGCGCCCCGCCGGGCCGCCCGGTCAGGCGCCGAAGGCCCAGAGGTCGCGGCCCGCGGTGTCGCGGCAGCGGACGGCGCCGAAGCGGGCGTCGCCGACCGAGAGGAAGCCGGTGGCCGCGCCGCGGAGCACCTCGCGGGCGACCGCGTCCCCGTCCGACCAGTCGCCGTACAGCCGCAGGACCCGGTCGGACAGCTCGGTGCGGCGGATCGGGGCCACGTCGGCCAGCCGCAGTGCCGCGTTCACGTCGACGAGCTCGTCGGGCGCGAGGTAGCGCCCGGTGTCGCCGGAGGCCGCCTCCAGGCGGCGGAGCAGCTCGGGCAGCCCGTAGTGGCGGACGGCCGCCACGGTGTCCTGGACGGCGACGGCCCACCGCGGGCCCGGGGCTATCTGCCACCACACGTCGCCGCCGACCGGCAGCAGCGAGCCGATCCCGGCCCGCCAGGACTCCAGACCGGTGACGGCGTTCGGGTTCGGCCGCAGCGCCCGCCCGGGCCGCCCGTCCGACCAGGAGGACTTGCGGGTGAGCCCGAGGTTCACCGTGTAGCGGACGATTCGGTCGTCGGCCGCGCCGAGCTCGACGCCGAGCAGCGCCCAGTGCTCCTCGTCCGGCAGGGCGAAGGTGTGCCGCCATCCGGTGAAGCCCATGGCGCGCAGGGCGGGCGCGAGGTGGTCGCGCATGCCCTCCGCGAAGAGCGTCCGGGCAGTGGTCATCACGGTGTCCTGGGGGTAGGGGACCGGCGGCGGCCGCGAGGGGTGGCGCGACCCTGTCCAACGTATGCCCCGGTCACCTCTGTCGGCCGCGGACGAATGACAGCTGCTGCCAGGACATTGGTCCCGCCGGCCATGGTCCTCGGACCCGGCCGGCGGAGATCGCCCCGTCGGCCCCCCGGCACACCCGGATGGCCCATGATGGGGCGGGTGCACAGTGCAGATCACCACGGGCCGGGCGTCGGCGACCCGGCGGTCCACACCACCAGCCCGGACCACCCGCCCGGCCGGCAGGCGGACCTCACCGCGACCGTCGAGGCCGCCCGGAACGGCGACGAGCAGGCGTTCCGGCTGCTGTTCAGAGCCGTCCAGCCCGGCCTGCTGCGCTACCTGAGGGTCCTGGTCGGCGGCAGACCCGAGGACGCCGAGGACATCGCCTCCGAGACCTGGCTGCAGATCGCCCGCGACCTCCCCGGCTTCCGCGGCGACTCGGACGGCTTCCGCGGCTGGTGCGCCACCATCGCCCGCAACCGCGCCATGGACCACCTGCGCCGCCAGCGCCGCCGCCCGGTCGCCGACCTGCCCGTCGAGCACCTGTTCGACCTCGCCGCCGCCGAGGACACCGCGCGCAGCGCCATCGCCGCCGTCACCACCGCCGACGCGCTCGCCCTGATCTCCCGGCTGCCCCGCGACCAGGCCGAGGCCGTCCTGCTGCGGGTCCTGCTCCAGCTCGACGCGGAGACCGCCGCCCAGGTGCTCGGCAAGCGCTCCGGCAGCGTCCGGATGGCCGCCCACCGCGGGCTGAAAAGGCTGGCCAAGCTGCTCGAACAGACCGGCGGACCCGCCGCCGGCCTGCCCCGGCAGCAGTCCGCCGAAAAAAATTCCGCGCAGGGTGTGACACCCGCGCGGACCGCGACGCTGAAGGACATGAGATGAGCAAGAACCGATCCCGCCGGATCGACCGGGACACCGCCGAGCAGCTGCTCGGCGGCACCGCGGTCGGCTCGGAGGCCGGTCCGGCCTCCCTCACCGGTCACGCGGCCCTCGCCGGGCTGCTCGCCGCCGCGGCAGCACCACCGGCCGACGGCGCACTGCCCGGAGAGGACCAGGCCGTGGCCGCCTTCCGGGAGGCTCGTCGCACACCTGCACCGCACCCCGGGAGAGCGAGCATGGCGGACCACGCGCGAAGGAGGACCTTCACGCTGAAGGCACTCGTCGCGGCGTTCGCCGTGACCGCCGTCGGCGGCGTCGCCGTCGCCGCGGGCACCGGCAACCTGCCGCAGGCACTCGGCGGCAGCCCGTCCCACGGGCACGGCCCCACCGCCGCGGCGACAGCCCCGTCCGACGGGGCCTCGGCCACCCGCACCGGCCGCGGCACCACGAGCGCGAACCCCGCCTCCCCGAGCACCGCCGGACGGACGGACGGCGCCGTCTCCCCGTCGGCCGGCCGCCCGTCCTCACCGGCCTCCGCCCTGCCCGAGGTCGCCGCGCTCTGCCAGGTCTGGGCGGACCACTCGGCCGCCGGTGAGAAGCAGCGCGAGCTGCTGGCCGAGCCCCGGATGGCACCGCTGCTCGCGGCGGCCGGCGGTGCGGCCAAGGTGGAGCGGTTCTGCAAGTCCGTCCGGGGCGCCACGGCGAGCCCGTCCACCACGCCCGGTGCGGACCGCGGCGACGGGGACCAGACGCCCAGCCCCACCCCGACCAAGGCCGAGCGGACACCGACCCGCACCGCCCCCAGGTCCCTCCCCGCCGGCACCGACCCGATCGGCGCCGCGATGAGGTGACACCCCAGCTCCGGACGGCCGGCGGGCACACCCCCCCCGGATCCGTCGGCCGTCCGGTGACCCGCACCACCCCGAAGACTCCGGGGGGTCGGTGGGCTCCCCCGTGCCCACCGCCTCCCCGGGATCCGCTCCGGACGGGCGCAGGAACTCCCCCGGGTCCTTGCGCCCGTCCGGATCCGCCCGTCCGGATCCGTCCCTCGGCGGGCGCCACGGAGCCCCGGGCGGGCGGTGGATTCCCCCGTGTCCACCGCCCGCCCGGCCCCGGGGCCACGACAGGAGTTCCCCATGACCGACGACACCCTGCGGATCCCCCGCGTGACGGCGCCGCCGACCGGCGCCCCGGTGTTCGTCGACGCCAGCGGCCGCCGCCGACGCCTCGTCCGCCGGGCCGGCTGGCTGCTCACCGTGCCCGCCGCCGGCTACCTCGGTCTGCTGGCGTCCAGCCTGGTCGGCGGCCCGACCCTGGACGCGCCGTTCCTGCCCGCGCTGCCCGCGCACACCGCGGACCCGGCCGCCACCGCACCCGCCGCACCGCCTGCCGCAGCCACCGCCGCCCCCGCGGTCCGCCCCGCCGGGACGGCGACCGTCCCCCGCGAAGCGGTCACACCGCCGGCCGCCCGTCCGACCACCGCCCCACCCGCCACCGCAGGCCCCACCGCCACACCGGGCCCCACCGCTACCGGCCAGGGCCACGGCCGGCCGACCGCCCAGCCCGGCCGCAAGCCCACCAAGACCCCGTGAGCGCCGCCCCGTGACCACCGCCACCCGCCCGCGCAGGGGCGGCCGCCGCGCCGCCGTCCGGCAGACACCGCTGCGCACCCACTGGCTGCTGCTGACCGTGCTCGTCCTCACCCTGGCCGCCGCCCTGCTGCTGCAGGGCTACACCCGGCACATGTACGGGCACGCCGCGGACGGCGCCGCACCCGACCGCGGCAGCGCCGCAGCCGTCCCCGAGGCCGTCCGCACCGGAGGCCCGGTGATCGCCGCGGCCGAGGAGGGCGCACCCCGCACCGCCCGCCCGGCCGCCGGCACGATCGCCCTCACCTTCGACGACGGCCCCGACCCGCGCTGGACCCCGGAGATCCTCGACGTGCTCCGCCGCCACGGCGTGCACGCCACCTTCTTCACCGTCGGCACCCAGGTCGCCGCCGAGCCCGCCCTCGCCCGGCGGATCGTCGCCGAGGGCCACCAGATCGGCGTGCACACCTTCACCCACGCCGACCTCTCGACCGCCGCCCCGTGGCGCCGCACGCTGGAACTCCGCGAGGCCCAGCTCACCCTCGCCGGTGCCACCGGCGTCACCAGCACCCTCTTCCGGCCGCCGTACTCCGCCGGCAACGACGCGCTCACCGACACCGGCTGGGACGCCGTCCGACAGGCCGGCCGCGAGGGCTACCTGACCGTGCTGACCAGCCAGGACACCGAGGACTGGCGCCGCCCCGGCGTCGCGTCGATCGTCGCCGCCGGCACCCCGCAGGGCCGCGACGGCCAGATCGTGCTGATGCACGACGCCGGCGGCGACCGCAGCCAGACCGTCGCAGCCCTCGACGCCCTGCTGCCCCGGCTGCAGGCGGCCGGCTGGCGCTTCGAGACCGTCTCGCACGCCGTCGGCCTGGCCGACCCCGTCCGTCCGGCCGGCACCACCGAGCACTGGCAGGGGCTCGCCCTGATCGCGGTGCTCGGCGCCAGCGCCTGGGTGCTCGACCTGCTGGAGTGGCTGCTCTGGGCGGCCGGCGCGATCGGTGTGCTGCGGGCCGTCGCCCTGCTCGTCGCGGCCCGCCGGCACAAGCGGCTGCGCGCCCGCGGCTGGGGCCCGCCGATCACCGAACCGGTGTCGGTGATCGTCCCCGCCTACAACGAGAGCGCCGGCATCGAGGCCGCCGTCCGCTCACTGCTCGCCTCCGACCACCCGGTCGAGGTGATCGTCGTCGACGACGGCTCCACCGACGGCACCGCCGACCTCGTCGAATCCCTGAACCTCCCGTACGTCCGGGTCTTCCGCCAGCCCAACTCCGGCAAGCCCGCCGCCCTCAACCTCGGCCTGCGCTACGCCCGCGCCGAGCTCGTCGTCATGGTCGACGGCGACACCGTCTTCGAGCCGGACGCCGTGCGGATGCTCGTCCAGCCCTTCGCCGACCGCCGGGTCGGCGCGGTCTCCGGCAACGCCAAGGTGGTCAACCGCGGCGGCCTGCTCGGCCGCTGGCAGCACATCGAGTACGTGGTCGGCTTCAACCTCGACCGCCGCCTCTTCGACCTCGCCGAGTGCATGCCCACCGTGCCCGGCGCGGTCGGCGCCTTCCGCCGCTCCGCGCTGCTGCGGATCGGCGGCGTCGGCGAGGCCACCCTCGCCGAGGACACCGACCTCACCATGGCGCTGTGCCGGGCCGGCTGGCGGGTCGTCTACGAGGAGCGCGCCAAGGCCTGGACGGAGGCCCCCGCCTCGCTCGGCGCCCTGTGGCGGCAGCGCTACCGCTGGTGCTACGGCACCCTGCAGGCCATGTGGAAGCACCGCGGCGCGCTGCGCCAGCGCGGCCAGGCCGGCAAGCTCGGCCGCCGCGGCCTGCTCTACCTGCTGATGTTCCAGGTGCTGCTGCCGCTGCTGGCCCCGGTGGTCGACGTCTTCGCGCTCTACGGGCTGGTCTTCCTCGACCCCGTCCGGATCGTCGGCCTCTGGCTGGCATTCCTGCTGATGCAGGCGGCCATGGGGGCGTACGCGTTCCGGCTGGACGGCGAGAGGCTCGGCCCGCTCTGGACGCTGCCCCTGCAGCAGTTCGTGTACCGGCAGCTGATGTACCTGGTGGTGATCCAGTCGGTCTGCACCGCACTGGCCGGATCCCGGCTGCGCTGGCAGCGGATGCAGCGCTACGGAAGCCTCTCCGTCCCGCCGCCCGCCACCGGGGCCGCACCGGGCCGCTAGGGTGCACAGGTGCACGAGGCGGGCGCCGAGGCCCGGACCACCGAAGCGAGAGGAGCCGGACAGGTGATCGGACGCGCGCTGAACGGCCGCTACGAACTGACCGAGATACTCGGCGTCGGCGGCATGGCCACCGTCTACCGCGCCGTGGACCACCAGCTCGGCCGCGCGGTCGCGGTCAAGGTGCTCAACGGCGGTCTCGCCGACGACCCCCGCTTCGCCGAGCGCTTCGGCCGCGAGGCCCAGCTCGCCGCCATGCTCGTCCACCCGCGGATCGTCATGGTCTTCGACTCGGGCGTCGACCAGGGCTCCCCGTACATCGTGATGGAGCTGGTCCAGGGCCGGACGCTCGGCCGGCTGCTCGCCGAGCAGCGCACCCTGCCGGTCGAGCGCGCGGTCGGCATCGCCGCCGCGGTCTGCGAGGCCCTGGAGGTCGCGCACGGCGCCAGCCTGGTGCACCGCGACGTCAAGCCCGGCAACGTCATGATCTCCGACGACGGCGGCGTGAAGGTCGTGGACTTCGGCATCGCCCGCGCCAACGCCTCCGCCGGCCAGCAGCTCACCCAGAGCGCCTCCGTCCTCGGCACCGCCTCCTACCTCTCGCCCGAACAGGCCACCGCCGCCCCGCTGGACGGCCGCTCCGACCTGTACGCGGTCGGCTGTGTGCTCGCCGAGATGCTCACCGGCACACCCCCGTTCACCGGCGACACCCCCGTCGCCATCGCCTTCAAGCACGTCTCAGAGCAGCCCGCCCCCGTGTCGCTGTACCGCCCGGAGATCCCGCCCGCGCTGGACGTCGCCGTCATGCGGCTGCTGGCCAAGAACCCCGAGGACCGCCCGGCGACCGCCGCCGCCGCCCGCGCCGAGCTGCTGGCCGCCGTCCCGGTCGCCGCCGCCCAGGACCGCACCAGCGAACTGCTCGGCGCCGCCACCCAGCTGCTCCCGCCGGTGGCCGCCCCGCCGGGCGGCTTCCCGACACCGCCGCCATTCCCCGCCGCGCACCCGCAGCAGCCGTACGTCGAGCAGCAGCGCACCTCGCTGCTGCCACCGCTGGAGATGCCGCCGCCCGCCGCACCGGCCTGGGAGGACGAGGCGCCGCCCGAGCGCCGCAACCCGTGGCTGCTGGCGGGCGCCGGCGCGGCCGTGCTGGCCGGCGTGGCCGCGGTGGCGGCGTTCGCCTTCAGCGGCGGCCCGGCCGGTGAGGGCACCGCGGCCGCCGCCACCCCCAGCACCACGGTCTCCGCGGCCCCCGCGAGCCCCACCCCCTCGGCCACCCCGTCACCGAGCGCCACCGGATCGGCCTCGCCCTCCGCCGGCCGGCTCACCCCGGTGGGGGCCCTCGCAGCCCTGCGCTCCGACATCGCCGACACCGATTTCGTCAAGGAGAAGGACCGCAAGGAGGCGCTGCTGCGCACCCTCGACGCCGCCTCCGACGCGATGGGCGCGGATGACTGGTCGGGCGCCGAGGACAAGCTGAAGTCGGCCCAGCGGACGCTCCGCGACCTCGGCAAACGACACGCCCTGCCGCCCGCGACCAGCGTCTCCTGGCAGACCAGGCTCGCCGCGATCACCGCCTCCGCGCACGCCAAGGCGGACTGACCGGCGGCTCGGTGCGGCCTCGGCGCGGCCTCACTCGGGGCCCGACCGTCCCTCGGGCGTGCGGCCCAGCCGGCGCCCCACCAGGTTGCGGGTCCGCCGGCTGACCGAGGTGGCGCCCGCGGTCAGGAAGATCAGCGTGTAGAGGATCTGCAGCATCACCACGCCCCGGGCCTCCTGGCTGACCGGGGTGATGTCGCCGTAGCCGACCGTCGCCATGGTGATCACGGTGAAGTAGAGGGCGTCCAGCCGGGTCTGCACGGTGCCGTGGAACGTCCCCGGGGACTTGGCCAGCGACAGGTAGGTGGTCGCGAAGAGGATCAGTGCCGCCGAGATCAGCACCATGATCACAAAGGCCGGGTGGCCGGGCCGTTCGGTCAGTTCCGCCCAGATCTCGTGCAGCAGCGCCGCGGCGAGGCCGACCAGCGCCACGCCGAAGGCCGTCCAGCTGATCATCGGGTGCTCCGGTCCGAACACCCCGATCGGCACCAGGAACCACGCGGTCAGCATCAGCGTCGGCCCACCCAGCATGGCCACCAGGCCCAGCAGATTCGGACGCGCTCTCACGGCCGCACCTCCCCGGTCGGTCCCGCCGGGCCGGTGCCCGGCTCGTCCAACAACTCGACCACGGCGAGGACGGCCAGCAGTGCGACGCCCAACCACACCGCCACCAGGGCCGTCGGACGGTCCCACAGCAGCAGCACGAGGACGGACGCGCCGACGGCCGCCCAGCACAGCCCGGCCTTGAACCGGTGCACGAAGCGCCCGACCGGGCCGAGCCGCAGCCCCATCCGCTCCGCGGCCGTCCGGACACCGCCCAGCCCGGCCTCCCACAGCCCGCGCACCGCACCCGCCGAGCGCCCCCGCCCCGACAGCCAGGCGCCCAGCGCGACCAGCACCCCGAGCACGACCACCAGCCGGACGGCGTCCCGCAGGTAGCGCACCAGGGTGTCGTAGACCGCGGCGGCGGCGTCCTGGTCGACGCCCGCGGGCAGCCGGTCCAGGTAGACCGCCCGGAAGCCGGTCAGCCCGAGGCCGAACAGCCCGGCCGCGCCCGCCACCGCCAGCGCGGCAGCCACCGCGGCCCGCCGCCGGCGCACCGCGAGCAGCACCCCGCCCGCGGCGCAGGCGGCCGCGAGCACCGCCACCCAGTACCCCGCGAGCGACAGCAGTCGCAGCAGCGTCCGCACGTGCTCCACCTGCTCGGACCTGACCAGCACGTACGAGGTGTGGATCTCCGGGATGCGCGAGGCGATCGCCACGCCGTCGGCGGCCAGGGCCTGCTTGGCCCGGTCGATCACCGGCGCCAGGTCGAGGGTGACGGTGTCGCCGCGGATCTCGACGGCGCCGCCGCCCGCACCGGTCACCGCCCGGTCGACGGCGGCGTGCGCGCTCCGGTTGAGCTCGTCCCAGACCGCCGGGAAGGCATCGCTGCGCACCAGCCGCTGCACGCCGTCGTGGACGAGTCCGGTGACCCCGCTGTCCAGGGCGGAGCCGAGCCGCTGCAGCAGTGCGTCCAGCAGGGGTGCGCCGCCCGGGGCGAGGTCGGAGACCAGGGAGTCGACCGGCAGCCGCTGGACGACGGCCTCGGTCACCCGGTTCGTGACGGCGGCCTGCACCGCCGGGTCGTCGGCGAGCGGCGCCATGGTCGCGACGTACCGGTCGGTGTCGGTGATCTCCGCCTTCGTCCAGGCGGCGAGCACGGCCAGGGGGGTGAGCAGCGCGGCCAGCACGATCAGCAGGGCGGCGGTGGCGGAGCGCAGCGGGCACCGCCCGGGCGCCGGACGGGGCGCGGGGCCGTCCGGCCCGTCGTCCCGCGTGCTGCTGGCCATCGGTGCCTCCACAAGGGGCTGCGTCCGTCCCAGCAGACACCGGCTCCGGCGGTCGGGCCAGTCGGCGAGAACGCCGGAGCCGCCGGTACGTCGGGTGACGTACCGGCGGCTCCGGGGTGGTCTCAGGCGTTGGTGGCCGACTTGTTGGTCTCGGCCGACGTGGTGACGGTGGTCGGGCTCACCGCGGGACGCGGCTGGTCGGCCGGGGTCGAGGAGGCGGTGGTGTTCTGGCCCTCGGCCGGGGCGTCGTCCTCGCGGAGCGCCTTGGTCTCGGCCTTCAGGATGCGCATGGACTTGCCGAGCCCGCGGGCCATCTCGGGCAGCTTCTTCGAGCCGAACAGCAGGACGAGCACTGCCACCATCACGAGGATGTGCCAGGGCTCGAGACCGTTACGGAACATCCCTGACCACCGGTCCTTCCGAGGAGTTTCTCGTCGCTTCTTGGGCGCCGGACGAGTGTGCCCGACTCCGGCCAGTATGCCTGGCCGGAGCGACGGACGTATACACCGGTCCGGAAACCACGGTCAAAATGCAGGTGATTCCTGGGTGGTGGTCTGGACCATTTCGGGCGCAGCTCCGCCGGTGGGACCGGCCGGCAGGTGCTTCATCAGACGGTGGGCGACCAGCGCGGCACCGATCAGGAAGACCGCACCGGCCACCGCGGCGAGGTGCATGCCGTCCGCGAAGGCGCCCCGGGCGACCGCGAGCAGCTCCGCGCCCGTCCGGCCGCCGAGCTGGGCGGCGGCGGTGACGGCTCCGCCGAGCGTGTCGTGCGCGGCCCGGGCGGCGTCCCCGGCGACCCCGGCGGGCAGTCCCTCCTCCAGGCGTGCCTTGTAGACCGCGGTGCCGGCCGTGCCGAGCACCGCGATGCCCAGCGAACCGCCCAGCTCGGACGCGGTCTCCGAGGCGGCCGAGGCAGCGCCGGCCTGCTCCGGCGGCGCGGCCGAGACGACCATCTCGGTGGTGAGCGTCATGGTGCCGACCGAGCCGGCCGCGATCACGCCGGCCGCGGTGAGCGGCAGCCAGAGCGGCGAGTCGGGCCGCACCAGGACCATCAGGGCGTAGCCGCCGGCCCCGGTCAGGAAGCCGGCCGTCATCAGGACGGCCGGGCGGACCCGGCCGGCCAGCGCGCCCACCGAGCCGGCCGCCGCCGCGACACCGACCGAGGGCAGCAGCGCCCAGAGGGAGGCGGTCAGCGGGCTCATCCCCTTCACCAGCTGCAGGTACTGCGAGGTGTACAGGGTGAAGCCCATCATCGCGAACATCGCCACGGTGTTGACCGTGATCGCCCCGGTGAAGGTGCGGATCCGGAACAGCGCGGGGTCGATCAGCGGGTGCTCGGCGGTGCGCAGCCGGCGGACGAGGGCGGCCATGGCCAGCGCCCCGGCGGCCAGCGCGGTGAGGGGTGCGACGGCCCAGCCGTCCACGGCGAGGGTCTTGACGCCGTACACCGCGGGCAGCACGGCGGCGATCGACAGGGCGGCGCCGGGGAGGTCGAAGCGGCCCTGCCGCGGTGCGCGGTACTCCGGCATGAGCACCGGCGCGGTCAGAAGGACGAGCAGCATCACCGGGACGGCGGCCAGGAAGGCGGAGCCCCACCAGAAGTGGTCCAGCAGCAGCCCGCCGGCCACCGGGCCGAGGGTGGCGCCGCCCATCAGCGCGCCGGTCCAGATCCCGAGCGCGGCCTGGCGCTGCTTGGGGTCGTGGAACATGTTGCGGATCAGCGCCAGCGTGGACGGCATGACGGTGGCCCCGGCCACCCCCAGCACCGCCCGGGCGGCGATCAGCCCGCCGGGCCCGTCGGCCCGGGCGGCCAGCAGCGAGGCCGCCGCGAACCCGGCCGCCCCCAGCATCAGCAGCCGCCGCCGGCCGATCCGGTCGCCCAGGGCGCCCATCGGGATCAGCATCCCGGCCAGCAGGAACGAGTAGATGTCCATGATCCACAGCTGCTGGGTGCCGCTCGGCCGCAGGTCGGTGGAGATGAACGGAACGGCGAAGAAGAGCACGCCCATGTCCATGGTCAGGACGAGAGTCGGCAGCAGGAGGACGGCGAGTCCGGTCCATTCGCGTCGGCCGGCGCGGCCGTGGGTTGCGGTCATGGCAGTGACTGTACGAGCGTATGAAACGCTTGTCTAGTACAAGCGTCTAAATCAATCGTGTCAGTCATCCGTGCAAGACGTTCGTCCAGATCGGCGGTAGCATCGGGCGCATGGGAAATCGCGAGGACCTGCTGGCCGGCGCCAAGCGCTGCCTCCTGGAGAAGGGCTACGGGCGCACCACCGCCCGGGACATCGCCTCCGCCGCGGGCGTCAGCCTGGCCGCCATCGGCTACCACTACGGCTCCAAGGACGCCCTGCTCACCCAGGCGATGCTGGAGGCGATGGGGGAGTGGGGCGACGAGCTCGGCCGGGTGCTCAGCGCGCTCGGCGGGGAGACGGACCCTCAGGAACGCTTCGTCGCCGCCTGGGACAAGGTCCTGGAGAGCTTCGCCGAGCACCGCGGCCTGTGGGCGGTGCAGATCGAGATCCTTGCCCGGATGGAGCAGTCGCCCGAACTGCGCGAGGTGCTCGGCGGCGCGCAGAAGGAGGCCCGGCTCGGGCTGTCCGCGATGTTCCAGGGCGTGCCGGAGGTGCCCGACACCCCGGAGGAGCTGGCCCGCGGCGCCTTCTACCAGGCGCTGCTCGCCGGGCTCGCCACCCAGTGGCTGGTCGCGCCCGACATCGCCCCGGACGGACGCGAGTTCCTCCAGGGCCTGCGGCTGGTCGGCGCCGAGGTGCTGCCCGGCGCCTGACCGCCGACGGCCGCCGTCAGGCGGTGACGACGGTCAGCAGCACGACCGAGTCCTCGTGCGCGAGCAGACCGTGCCGCTCCTGCGGGATGCCGTGCAGCTCGCCGGCCACCGCCTCCCGGCGCCGGCCCGCCACGGTCAGCGACACCCGGCCGCGCAGCACCAGGAGGCTGGCCGCGACCGGGGCGTTGTGCTCGTCCAGCGAACTACCCGCCGTCAGGGCGATCACGGTCTGCCGCAGCACGCCGTCGTGCAGCACCAGATGGGCGCTGCGCCCGTGCGGGTGCTCGGCGGCGAGCGCGGCGTGCTGGTCGGCGAGCGCGTCGATGTCGACGCGGACGGGTTCGGTCATCGCGGCCTCCTTGCGGACTCGACACCCCGAACCATGAGACACCCCTCAGGCATCCGGCCGCACCCGCACCCGCTCGGCGTGCGGCCCGCCCGGACCGGCCCGATCGTGGAGGCATGGCGACCAACCAGAAATTCACCAACGGATTCCGCGTCAACCGCACCATGCTCGGCACCGGAGTGGTGCTCACCGGCATCGGCGCCGTGCTCTCGCTGGCCGGCACGGCGATCGTGTGCGCGACCCTCGCCTCGGCGGGCCGCGACTACGTCAACCGGATGGAGACCCCGCCGAGCGAGCAGGCGCGGCGGGCGATGCAGCAGGCGAAGGCCGCCTCGATGGCGGGCCTGGAGGCCTGGCGCACCGAGAGCACCAAGGCCTCCGCCAACTGAGCCCCGCCGCGCGGACCGGGGCTCGTCGTCAGGGCCGGGGCAGCACTGCCCCGGCCTCCTGGCGCAGCTCCTGCTTGAGGACCTTGCCGGTCGGGTTGCGCGGCAGCGGCCCGGCGCGGAACACCACATGGGCGGGCACCTTGAACGCGGCCAGCCGGGCCGCCACGTGCGCGCGGACCTCCGCCGCGTCCGGCCCCGCGCCCGCGTGTGCCACCACCACGGCCGCGACCTCCTCGCCCAGCAGCGGGTGCGGGACCCCGACCACCGCGGCGTCCGCGATGTCCGGATGGCTCAACAGGACACCCTCGACCTCGCCGCAGTAGACGTTCTCGCCGCCGCGGATCACCACGTCCTTCAGCCGGTCCACCACGTACACCTCGCCGTCCGCCCGCCGCGCGAGGTCCCCGGTGCGGAACCAGCCGTCGGCGGTGAACGCGGCGGCGGTGGCCTCCGGGTCGCCGCGGTAGCCGAGGAACACCGGCTGGCCGCGCAGCAGCAGTTCGCCGATCTCGCCGTCCGGCAGCGGTGCGCCGTCCGGGCCGGCGATCCGGACCTCCACCGCCGGGCACGGCCGGCCGATCGACTCCGGCCGGGCCAGGTAGCGGGCGCCCACGTTGGCCGTCACCCCGCCGCAGGTCTCGGTCAGGCCGTAGCCGTTGCGGGCCTCCACCCGGCCGCCGAAGGTACGGGCGATCCGCCCGGCGAGGCCGGGCGGGGCGGGCGCGCCGCCGGTGCTGACCATGGTGAGGCTCGCCAGCGGATCACCGGCTGCGTCGGCTGCGTCGAGCAGGCCGAGCGCGGTGGTGGGCACCCCGGCGAAGATCGTGACGCGGTGCCGGGCGATCAGCTCCCGTGCCGCGTCCGCCTCCCAGCGGTGCATCAGGACGGTCGTCCCGCCCGCGGCCATCGCCAGGAAGACCGAGGTGAAGGCCGCCACGTGGAAGAACGGGAAGGTCATCAGCACGGTCGGCGGCGGCGCCGCCTGCGGGGCCTCGCCCCGGCAGAGCGCCGCCCCGGCCGCGAAGAACCGCGGGGTGTGCGCGCCCGCGCACCAGTTGGCGTGGCTGGCCGCCACGCCCTTGGGGCGGCCGGTGGTGCCCGAGGTGTAGATCAGGGTGGCCGGGTCGTCCGGGCCCGCGACCGGCTCCGGGGCCGGCAGACCGGTGAGCGGCAGGTCCTCGAACCGGTCGTGCGGGCCGGCTGTGCCGCCCGTGCCGGCCGCGCCGACGGTGAGCAGCGGCACGCCGTTCACCGCCGCCCAGTCGGCCGTCCGTCCGGCGCGCTCCCGGTCGGTGACGACCAGGCCCGGAGCGCAGTCGTCCAGCGCGCGGGCCAGCTCCTCCGCCCCCCACCACGCGTTCAGCGGGACGGCGACCAGGCCCGCGGCCTGCGCGGCCCAGAAGGCGATCTGCCACTCCGGAAGGTTGCGCATCGCGATCGCCACCCGGTCGCCCGGGCGCAGCCCGTACACCGTACGGAAGCGGTGGGCGACCGCCGAGGCGGCGGCGTGGTGCTCGGCGAACGTCCAGACCCGCTCGCCGGCCACCAGGAACGGGCGGTCGCCGTGGGCGAGGGTGGCGTCGAACAGCTCCCGCAGGGTGCGGGGGCCGCGGACGTACCGCGGCCCCCGCGGGCCGGGCTCCGCCTCGAACGGCGCGCCGGGCGCGGCCAGCGACCGGTGGGCGCGGGCGACGGCGGCGAGCGAGTCCTCCGGTGCGGTGGTCATCGGCCCGGCGACCTCACAGGCCCAGCGACTTGGCGATGATGGTCTTCATGACCTCGCTGGTGCCGCCGTAGATCCGGAACACCCGGTTGTCGGTGTAGAGGCGGGCGATCGGGTACTCCAGGATGTAGCCGTAACCGCCGTGCAGTTGGAGGCACTTGTCGATCACGTCGGAGGCCGACTCGGTGCAGAACAGCTTGGCGGCCGCCGCGTCCGCGACCGTCAGCTCGCCGTGCTGGTAGAGCTCCAGCGCGCGGTCGACCATCGACTGCTGGGCCACCACCTGCGCCTCGCAGTCGGCCAGGGTGAACTTGGTGTTCTGGAACTCCGCGACGGCCTGGCCGAAGACCTTGCGGTCCTTCACGTACTGCACCGCGAAGCGCACCGCGGCGGCCGCGGCGGCGTACGCGCCGACGGCGATCGCCAGCCGCTCCTGCACCAGGTTGTGGGTGAGGTACGAGAAGGCCCTGCCCTCCTCGCCCAGCAGGTCCTCCACCGGCACCTTCACGTCGGTGAAGGACAGCTCGGCGGTGTCCGAGGTGCGCAGACCGATCTTCTGCAGCTTGCGGCCGACCGCGTAGCCCTCGGACTTCGTGTCCACGCAGAGGATCGACAGGCCGGCCCGGCGGTTCGCCGGGTCGTACGGGGCGGTGCGGGCCACCACCAGGACGAGGTCCGCCAGCACACCGCCGGTGATGAAGGTCTTCGCGCCGTTCAGGACGTAGTGGGTGCCGTCCTCGGAGAGCTTCGCGGTGGTCGAGATGCCCGCCAGGTCGGAGCCGGCGCCCGGCTCGGTCATCGCGATCGCCGTCATGATGTCGCCGGAGACGAAGCCGGGCAGCCAGCGCTGCTTCTGCTCCTCGTTCGCGTACTCCAGCAGGTACGGCAGCACCAGGCCGGTGTGCACCCCCGACGAGCCGAAGCTGACACCCGCCCGGGCGACCTCCTCGGTGACGACCGCCTGGTACTTGAAGCCGCTCTCGCCCGCGCCGCCGTACTCCTCCGGCACCTCGATGCCGTACACGCCGAGCGCGCCGAGCTTGCGGTAGAAGTCGCGCGGCGGGTGACCGGCCGCCTCCCAGCTCTCGTAGACCGGGACGACCTCCTTGGCGATGAAGTCCCGGATGGTCGCCCGGAACGCCTCGTGGTCCTCGTTGAACACCGTCCGGCGCACGGCGGCGCTCCCTTCGTTCGGCGGCTGATCGCCAGACAAGTTAATCGCCGGTAGCCCCGGGTGTAAAGCATCCGCGCGGCTTTTCCATGCAGGTCACGGACGGGATAAGTGAATCCTTGCTACCCTGGCGCCGATCACCGGACGGGCGGAGGGCACAGGTGGCAGCGGAGCGCGGGCCGGCCGCGGGCGGGCGTGTCGTACGCAGGCCGCCCGGACGCAAGGCACAGATCCTGGCCGCCGCGGCCGGACAGTTCCACCGGCGCGGCTACCACCAGGTCTCCATGGCCGAACTCGCCGCCGAGGTGGGCATCACCGCACCCGCCCTCTACCGCCACTTCCGCAGCAAGCCGGAATTGCTGCTGCGCGCCGTCACCGCCGACCTGGACGCCCTGCACACCGCCGTCCGGGCCGGCACCGGCGGGACCGCCGACCTGTGCACCGCCCTCGCCGCGGCCGCCGTCGACCACCGCACCCTCGGCACCCTCTGGCATCGCGACGCCCGGCTGCTGCCACCCGCCCAGCGCGCCGCGCTGCGCCGCCGGCTGCGGGCCGACGTCCGCCGGATGACGGATGCACTGGCGGCTGCCCGCACCGAACTCACCGACGGGCAGGCCGAGTTCCTCTGCTGGTCGCTGCTCTCCGGCTACGGCAGCCTCTCGTACCACACCTTCGCGCCGCCCCGGCGGTGGTTCGAGAACCTGCTGCGGCGGATCGGCGCCGAGCTGCTCGCCGTCGAGCCGATCCCGCCGAGCGGCCTGCCCGCCGCCGCGCCCGCACCGTCGCCGGCCGACGGGTCGCGCCGCGAGGCGCTGCTCCAGGCCGCCGTCCGGCTGTTCCACGAGCGGGGCTTCGACAACGTCTCCACCGACCGGATCGGCGCCGCCGCCGGCATCTCCGGGCCCAGCGTCTACAAGCACTTCGCCACCAAGGCCGACCTGCTCGCCGCCGCCACCGTCCGCAGCCGCGAACGGCTCTGGCACGAGGTCGAAGGGGCGATCGCCGCAGGCGGCGGACCGGCCGGGGCGCTGGAGTCCGGCCTGCACGCCTACCTCGGCTTCGCCCGCCGCAACAGCCACTACCTCGGCGTGATGCTCAGCGAGACCGAGCGGCTCGACCCGCCCGACCGGCGGGCCGCCGTCGACTTCCGCCGGGACTTCCTGCGGGTCTGGGTCGGCCTGCTCCAGCAGGTCCGGCCCGACTACGACACCGCCGAGGCCAGGATCCGCGTCCACGCCATGTTCGCCGTCGTCAACGACGGTGTCCGGCACCGCCCCGGCGGCACCGGGCCCGCCGCCGGCCTGTTGGAACCCGCCGCCCGCGCCGTGCTCGGCCTGCCCGCGGCACCCCGGCCGTTCTCGGGAAAAGAGCTGGTCGGCGGATAGTCGTACTGGCAGAATCCGGGCTCATGTCCCAAGGTCTGCCGCCCGGCGAGAATCTGCGCACGACCGAGGTCGACCTCGGCGGGCTGGTGAGCGTCCTCGCCACCCATCTGTACTCCACCCCGCTGGTCGCCCTGCGCGAACTCGTCCAGAACGCCCACGACTCGCACACCCGCCGCCGCCTGGAGGACCCGGAGTGCGCCGACGCGCCGCTCATCCGGGTCCGCGGCGACGCCGCACGGCGCACCGTCGTCATCGAGGACACCGGCGCCGGCCTCACCGAACCCGAGATCCACGCCTACCTCGCCACCGTCGGCACCGGCTACACCCGGATGCTGCGCGACCTGACCGGCAACCAGGACCTCATCGGGGCCTTCGGACTCGGCTTCCTCTCCGCCTTCTCGGTCGCCGACGAGGTCACCGTCACCACCACCTCGCACCGCGAACCCGGACTCGGCCACCGCTACCGCAGCCGCGGCGGCGAGCAGTACGGCGTCGACCCCGTCGACCCCCGGCCCGCCCCCGGCACCGCCGTCGAACTCCTCCTCAAGGCCGAGCACGGCCACCTCGCCGACGAGGACGCCCTGCGCGAGGTCCTCGGCCGCTACTGCGTGCTGCTGCCGATCCCGGTGTACGTCGGCGACGACGAACACCCCGTCAACGACGTCCCGGTGCCCTGGCGGCAGAACGTCGACGGCGACCCGCACACCGCCCGGATGGCGTTCGCCTCCGCCTTCGGCCGCCGCTTCGAACCGCTCACCGCCTTCCCCGTCACCCCCGTCGAGGGCACCACCGACGCCGTCGGCCTGCTCTGGGTCCAGGACGGCGGCACCTACGGCTCCACCGACAACCGCGACCTCGCCGTCTACCTGCGCGGCATGCTCCTCGCCGACGACGCCCGCGACCTGCTGCCCGGCTGGGCCGGATTCATCGGCGGCGTCGTCGAGTCCAGCCGGCTCACCCCCACCGCCAGCCGCGAGGACCTCCAGCGCGACGAGCACTACCGCGCCCTCCAGAAGGCCCTCGCCGACGCCGTCGTCGACGGCCTCTACGAGACCGCCCGCCTGCACCCCGCCGCCTGGCGCCGCATCCTCGCCCGACACGGCCAGGACCTGCTCGGCGCCGCCCTCTGCGACGACCGCCTCCTCACCCTGCTCGCCGACGACGTCCCCGTCCCCACCTCCCAGGGCGACCTCACCGCCGGCGCCCTGCGCGCCGCCGGCCGCGGCGCCCTGCACGTCGCCCTCGGCAGCACCGGCGGCTTCGAGGAGATGCTCTACCGCGCCATGCAGGTGCCGATCGCCCGCGGCGACCGGTACGCCGTCCTGCCCTTCCTGCGGCGCTACGCCCAGCTCAAGGACTGCCGGATCGTCGAACTCGGCAGCGAGAGCGGCAACCGCGAACTCTTCCGCGACCCCGCCGAACCGCTCGCCGCCGAGGAGACCGCCTGGCTCACCGCCGCCCTCGCCGACGACGGCGAACAGCTCGTCCCCGCCCGCTTCGACCCGCCGGGGCTGCCGCTCGTCCTGGTGCCCGACCGCGAGGCCGAACTCAAGGCCCGCATCGAGGACGACCGGGCCGACTCCCGGATCCCGTTCGCGGCACTGCGGCTCGCCCGCGCCTTCACCGCCCGCACCGACGGCACCGTCAAGGCCCGGCTCTACCTCAACCTCGCCTCACCGGCCGTCCAGGACCTGCTCACCGCCTACCGCGCCGGGCACACCGGCAGCGCCACCGCCGCCGGGCTGCTCCGCTCGCTCAAGGTGATCATGGCCGCGGCGGGCGGCTCCGCCAACGGCGACCTCACCGCCGCACTCACCGGCATCGGCACCGCGGTCGCCGCACTGACCTGGTCACAGGGGGAGTAGCCCGCGCGCCCCTGACGGTTCACCGCCGGCGTCCCCGGGAGTGCACCGCCCGCGCCCCCGGCGGGTTGCCCGATCTTTCGTTCGCGAGGAGTTCACCGAATGACCACCGACATCTGGGCCTGGGTGCGGGACACCCACGAGCAGCTGGCCGAGGCGGGCCACCACCGGCTGGCCACCGCGCTGGTGGAGATCGCCGGGCACGCCGTCGAGGGCCGCAACGAGCAGCTCGACGCCATGTACCCGGAGGCGCTGGCCTCCGCCCGCGCCCTCGGCCTGCCCTGGGTCGAGGTGTTCCTGCGGCACTGGCGCATGCAGAACCTGCTGAACAAGCGCCACCAGGGCGAGGCCGCGATGGCCGAGGCCGTCGACCTGCTGGAGTTCGCGCACCGCGAGGAGACCGCCTCCTGCCCCCAGTCGGTCTGCGCCGTCCAGGACTTCACCATCTGCCACGCCCGGATCGACGGCCCGGGCTACGTGGCCGAGCGGCTCGCCGTACTGGACGAGACGCTGGCCCGGGTCGAGCCCGCCCGCGCCTGCTTCGACTGCCTGTCACGGGAGTACGCCGACACACTGGAGGACGACGACCGGCCGGCGGACGCCCTCGCGCACCTGGACCGTGCGCAGGCCCGGATCCAGGCGGCCGGCGAGCAGGTGTCGCTCGCCTTCGGGCACAGCCGGGCCGGCGCGCTGGTGAACCTCGGCCGCCCCGAGGACGCCCTGGCCGCGTACGACACCGCGGAGCGCGCCTACACCGCCCGCCACACGCTGGACGACGACGACCGGCGCAAGCTCGCCGTCGGCCGGGCCGTCGCACTCGCCGCCCTCGGCCGCACCGAGGAGGCACTGAAGCAGCTGCCGGACGGCGAGGAGGCCGACCGCTTCCCCGACATCCGGCACCGCTGGGCGGCCGCGGTGGAGAGCCTCGTCGAGGCCGGCGCCCTGCCGCACGGCGACCTCGACAACGACGCCGCGCTCGGCGTCCGACTCGCCCGCTGGGTCGGCTACCTGGACACCGCCGGCTCCCACCGGCCCTGCCTGGACCTGCTCCTGATCGCCGGCCGGCTGGCGGTCGCCCGCGGCGCCCGGACGGTCGCGCTCACCCTGGCCGCCACCGGCGAACGCAAGCTCGGACAGCTGCGCCGCACCGACGGCGTCGCCGACCGGCTCGCCGAGCTGCGGGCCGACGCCGAGGCCCTGCCGCTGCCCGGGGCGCCGGTGCCCGCCACCGAACTGCCGGAGTGGCTCGGCACCCGCCGCGTCACCTTCGAGCAGGCACTGGACCACTTCACCGCGGCGAGCGCCGAGTCGGCGGAGGCCGCCGCCATGCTGGTGCTCCAGCGGGCCCGGGCGCTGGACGCGCTCGGCCACCCGCGGGCCGCCGCGGACCTGCTCTGGGCCCGCCTGGACGAGGACCCGTCGGACGAGGACCTGCCGGGCATGCTCGGCCAGGTCCTGATCGACGCGGAGGACGGCGAGGGCGTCCGCCGGCTCGCCGACCGGCTGATGCCCGCCAACCCCTCCGAGGCGCACTGGATCCGGGCCCGCTGGGCCGCCGCCGAGGGCCGCTGGGAGGAGGTCGGCGAGCACTGCGACGGCGTCCTCGCACACGAGCCGGAGGCCCTGAACACCCGTCGGCTGGCCGCCACCGCGGCGACCCGCCTCGGCGACCACACCCGCGCCCAGCGGCTGTACCAGGAACTGCTGGAGCACGCGCTGCCCGCCGGCGAGGCCGACGAGGCCGAGGAGCACCGCACCGTCCAGGAGCCCGACCTGTGGCACCTGATCACCGCCGCGACCGCCAACCGGGACTGGGCGGTCGTCCGCAGCACCGGCGCGCTGATCGGCATCGGGTTCGACACCGACGAGGGCCCGGTGGACGAGGAGTGGCAGACGGTCACCGTCCGCACCACCCGGGCCAACGGGGCGAGCGTCGACCTGCCCGCGGTGCGCACCGGCCCGGCCACCGCGCGGATCCTGCCGGTGCTCGGCGACGACGTCCCGCTCAACCACCGCGACGTCGTGGTCTTCGGCCCGGCCGTGCTCAACGAGCGCCCCGCCGACGAGTCCGAGCGGGACACCTGGCGCCCGGTCTTCCGCCAGCTGACCCTGCTCGACCCGGCCGGCTACACCACGCACTGGGTGGACGGCGCCTGGCCCGGCGAGGACGCCTGGTTCGCGCTCCGCGAGGCGCTCGCCGAGGAGGGCTACGGGCTGTGGGCGTACAGCGGCGACCAGTACGCCGTCACCGACCCGGCCGCCGAGGACGGCAGCCTGCCCGGCATCTACGCCGCCCTCGGCGTGCCGCCGACCGCCGGCACCGCGGACGCCGACGCGCTGCTGCAGCGGCTGACCGCCGACTGGGAGCACCCGCTGAGCTGGCTCGACCTGGCACGGGCCGCCGGGGCCGACACCACCCGGCACGAGGAGACCGTCCGCCGCTACGGGCTCTGACCAGGGCGCGGCCCCCGACGACCCCGGGCGGCTCCCGGCCCACCGGCCGGGAGCCGCCCGGCGGGCCGCCGGTCCGTGATGTCGGTCACGGCGGTCCGTTCGCACCGCCCCGGACATGTGCGTCCGCGCGTCCGATCGGGCAAGGTGGGGCGCAGGATCGGAGCGTGGCCGGCGCGGCCACCAGGGGCGGCGAGGAGTGGCGGACGTGCCGAAGCGGGGCCGACCGGGCGGCGGCAAGAAGGCCAGGGGCGGCCGCAGGACCGCACCCGCCGCGCCCCCTGCGGACCGCGCCCCGGAGCGGGCCGCCCGCAGGCCGTCCGCGTCCCCCACCGAGGGCCTGCTCGGGCCCGCCGCGCCCGCCCGGCCACCGCAGACCGCGGTGCCGCTCGCCCCACCGCCCCCACCCACCGAGGGCCTGCTCGCGCCCGCCGCCGGCCCCGAGGACACCCTCACCCCGGAGGACTGGCGCGCCGCCGGCTACACCCCGGCGCACGGCGTCGACCTCTCCGAGCTGCGGGCCGGCGCACCCGGCGCCGCGCCCTGGCCGGACCGGATGCGCACCCTGCTGCGCACCCCGATGACCGAGCGGCCCGCCTTCGAGCGGACCCCGCGCGACCTGCACCCCTCGGCCGCCCGGCACGTCCCCCGGGTGCTCGACCTCACGCTGCGGATCGGCGAACTGCTGCTCGCCAGCGGCGAGGCCGCCGAGGACGTCGAGGCGGCTATGCTCGGCATCGCGCACGCCTACCGGCTGGACCACTGCGAGCCGCAGGTCACCTTCACACTGATCTCCATCTCGTACCACCCGTCGCTGATCGACCCGCCGGTCAGCGCCGCCCGCACCGTCCGCCGGCGCACATCGGACTACACCCGGCTCGCCGCCGTGCACCGGCTGGTCGCCGACATCACCGCGGAGAAGATCCCGGTCAACGACGCCTACCGGCGGCTCGCCCTGATCCGCCGCAACCGGCACCCCTACCCGGTCTGGCTGCTGGCGCTGGCCACCGGCCTGCTGGCCGGGGCGGCGACCTTCCTGGTCGGCGGGCGGGTCGACGCCAAGGCCTGGCTGGTCTTCGCCGGCGCCTTCGTCGCCGCGGTGGTCGGCGACCGACTGGCCTCGCTGATCGCCCGCCGCGGGCTGCCGGAGGTCTACCAGTTCGTGGTCGCGGCGACGCCCGCCGCATTCATCGGCATCGTGCTCTCCTTCAACGACCTGCACCTGCGCGGCTCGGTGGTGATCACCGGCGGCCTGTTCGCGCTGCTGCCCGGCCGGGCGATGGTCGCCGCCGTCCAGGACGGCCTGACCGGCTTCTACATCACCGCCGCCGCCCGCCTGCTGGAGGTGCTCTACCTGATCGCCGGCATCGTGATCGGCGTGATGTCGGTGCTCTACCTCGGCGTCAACTACAACGCCAAGCTCCGGCCCGACGAGTCCATCGGCGGCACCGTCGACCCGCCGATCCAGCTGCTCGCCGCGATGGTGCTGGCGCTGGCCTTCGCGGTGCTGCTGCAGACCGAGCGGCGGACCCTGCCGATGGCCGTGGTGATGAGCGGCATCGGCTGGTCGACGTACGGCGTGCTGACCAACGCCGGGGTCTCGCCGATCGCTGCGACCGGCATCGCGGCCGGCCTGGTCGGCCTGTTCGGCCAGCTGACGGCCCGCTACCGGCGCGCCTCGGCGCTGCCCTACGTGACGGCGGCGATCGGCCCGCTGATGCCCGGTTCGGCGCTGTACCTCGGCATGCTGGCCTTCGCCCAGGGACATGCCAGTGCCGGACTGGTCTCCGTCACCCGGGCCGCCGCGTTGGCGATGGCGCTGGCGATCGGCGTCAACCTGGGAGGCGAGGTCGCCCGGCTCTTCCTCAAGACCCCCGGCGCGACCGAGCCGCTCGCGCCCCACCTGCTCGTCCCCCGCCGGGCGGCCAAACGCACCCGCGGCTTCTGACCGGTCGTTTGGCCCGTCGAAGCCCCGCTGCACCACCCGAGAACGAAGGCACCACCCGTGATCAACGACCTGCTGGACGGCTACCGCGAACACATCGTCGACGCGCACAAGCAGCCGCTCTTCCTGCTGCTCGTCGGCTTCGTCGTGTCGTTCGTCGGCATCCGGTTCAGCGTGCGGATGATCCGCGCCCAGGTGCGCTGGTGGCCGGGCAACATCACCCCGGGCGGGCTGCACATCCACCACATGGTCTTCGGCCTGGGCTTCCTGCTGGTCGGCGGCATCGGCGTGTTCGCCACCAACGGCGGCCACCCGTGGATCGACTGGTTCGGCCTGTGCTTCGGCATCGGCTGCGGCCTCGTGCTCGACGAGTTCGCGCTGATCCTGCACCTGGACGACGTCTACTGGAGCGAACAGGGCCGCACCTCGGTGGACGCCGTCGTCCTGGGCCTGCTCGGAACGGCGCTGCTGCTCACCGGCTACGTGCCGCTCGGCGTCGTCCCGGGCCAGTCCTCGCCGATGGAGCAGGGCCGGTGGGGCCTGGTCGCGGTGATCTCGGTGAACGCCCTGGTCTCGGTGATCGCCCTGCTCAAGGGCAAGTTCTGGACCGGCCTGCTCGGCATCATGGTGCCCGGCCTGGCCTGGGTCGGAGCCGTTCGACTGGCCCGGCCCGGCAGCCCCTGGGCCCGCTGGAACTACACCACCCGGCCGCGCCGCATGCAGCGCGCCCTGCGCCGCGAGCGGCGGCTGCACACCCGCGCCGACCGGGCCCGCACCTGGCTGTTCGACCTGATCGCCGGCGCCCCGGACAAGGTGCCGGCACACCACACCGCCACCCACCGGGTCGCCGAGCGGATGGCCGCCCGGGCCACCGCCCACCTCGACGCCCAGCACGCCCGGGCGCTCGCCCGCCGCTCGGCCCGGCTCGCCGACCGCCGCGCCGCCGCCCTGGCCGCCCGCCGCCCCGGCGGGCCCGCCGCGCAGCCCGGTGCCCACCCGGCCGCCGGCCCGGAACCGGAGCGCCAGGCGCTGGCGCACGCCCGCCGCCGGACCGTCCGGGCCGGCCGCCAGCGGGTGTACGCCGCCCGCCCGGCCGCCGCGGAGACCCCCGAGCCCTACACCCCCTACCGGCACCCGAAGCTGCCGCACCCCCAGCCACGCCGGCCGGTCTGACCGGGCACCCGAGCCCACCGGGCCGCGACCGGGCGGGTCAGACCGCGACCGGGGTGCGGGCGGCGAGCTCCGCCAGCCGGCGCGGACCGTCGGTGCTCGGCTCCCACCCGAGCTCACGGCGGGCCCGGGCGGTGGACATCCGCAGATTCGTGGCGAGCATGCAGGCCGCCAGCGGCGCAGGCCGGAACAGCCAGCGCGGCACACTCATCGGCCTCGGCGCCCCGAACGCCTCGGCGACCGCCCGGACGTGGGTGCCGAAGCCGAGCGGCAGGTCGTCGGCGATGTTGTAGGCCCGGTCGTCGCCGCCCTTCTCCAGGGCGAGGACGATCGCCCGCGCCGCGTCGTCGACGTCCACCCACGACAGCTTCCGGCCGTGGTCCGGGGCGACCGGCAGCGCCCGGCGACGCAGCAGCGGCAGCAGGGCGGTGTCGCTGACGCCCTCGCCGTAGAACAGGCCGTACCGCAGGCTCACCGCGGACAGCCCGTCGGCGGCGAAGGCGAGGTCCTCCTTGGCCCGCATCGCGTCCACGTGCGCCCGCTCGCGCGGGTCGGCGACGCGCGGGCCGTACTCGTCCCGGCCCTCCTCCAACGGGCGGTCGCCGTGCTCCCCGTACCCGTAGCCGAACATCATGGTCTCCAGGACGATCCGCCGGGCCCCGACCTCCCGTGCCGCCTTCAGCAGGTTGACGGTGCCGCCGGTGCGCAGGGCGTCGGTGCCGGCCATGTCCCGGTGCCGCATCATCGACCGGCCCTGGAGCGCGGTCGCGGCGTGCACCACCGCGTCGAAGGACTGCCCGCGGACCGCCCGCAGCACCGCCTCGCGGTCCAGCAGGTCGGCCCGGAGGGTGTTCGCCGGGCCGCGGCCGAGACCGGCGACCTCGTGCCCGGCCGCGGTCAGCTCCCGGACGGCCTTCCGCCCGAGCACCCCGCTCGCTCCCGCCAGGAGAATCCTCATCGCGCTGCTCCCTCCGTCCCGGCGCCGCCCCTGTCGCGGTGCCGTACCAGACGGACGGCGCAGCCCCCGGGAACGTGACAGCACCCGGAGAACGGCACGGGTGACAGGCCGGAACGCGGCCCGGAGGACGGCCCGGACGACGCGTCCCGGACCGGCGGAAAAACCGGATGCCCGCCCCCCCGGACCCGCCGTACGGTGGCCGGATGAGCAAGGACGCACCGGCCGGCATCGAGATCCGGGCCGTCACCGAGGACGAACTCCCGCTGTGGGACCGCGCCGTCGCCCGCGGCTTCCTCCGCCCCCACCTCGACGAGGGCACCGATTACCGGCGGCTCACCTTCGAGCCCGGCCGCTTCCTCGGCGCCTTCGACCCGCACGACCCGAGCCGCTGCGTGGCCACCTTCCGCAGCTTCGACACCGAGCTCACGATGCCCGGCGGCGCCCTGCTGCCGGTCGACGCGATCACCGCCGTCACGGTCAACTCCACGCACCGCCGCCGCGGCGTCCTCAGCCGGATGATGGCGCAGGACCTCGCCGCCGCGAAGGAACGCGGCAGCGCCGCGGCGATCCTGATCGCCGCCGAGCACCCCATCTACGGCCGGTACGGCTTCGGCCCCGCCACCCGCGCCCACGCCTGGACGGTCGACCTGAGCCGCGGCGGGATCCGCCCCGACCTGCCGGCCTCCGGCGGCCGCACCGACTTCGTCACCATGGCCGAGGCCCGCAAGCACGGCGCCGAACTGCACGAGCGCTGGCGCCGCACCCAGCCCGGCGCGATCGGCCGCAGCGACACCTGGTGGCGGCTGCACCACGGCGACGTCACCCTGCCCGGCTACGACTGGAAGGAGCCCTTCGTCGCACTGCACCGCGACGCGCAGGGCACCGTCACCGGGCTGATCGCCTACACCGTGGAAGACCTGTGGGAGGCCAACCTCCCGAACTGCACCCTCACCGTCCTCGACTTCCTGGCGCTCGACCGGGAGGCGGCCGTCGCACTGTGGCGCCTCGCCTTCTCGGTGGACTGGGTGCGCAAGGTCGCGATCGGCAACCTCGGGCCCGACGACCTGCTGCCGCTGCTGCTCACCGACCCGCGCGCGGCCGTGCTCGGCCAGGACAGCTCCGACTTCCTCTGGCTGCGGCTGCTCGACGTGCCCGCCGCCTTCGCCGCCCGCACCTACCGGGCACCGGGCCGGCTCGTCCTGGAGGTCGCCGACCCGGACGGCTGGGCGGCCGGCCGCTGGGCGCTGGAGGCCGCCGCCGACGGCACCGGGCGCTGCGTCCCCACCGAGGACGACGCCGACCTCGCCCTGGACGCGGCGGCGCTCGCCTCGCTCCACCTCGGCACCGGGTCCGCCGTCCGGCTGGCCGCCGCCGGCCTGCTGACCGAGCTGACGCCGGGCGCGGCCGACCGCGCCGACCTGGTGCTGCGCACCGCCGTCCAGGCCTGGAACCCGGACCTGTTCTGAACGCCCGGCCGCCGGTCGGCCGCCCGCGGCTCAGGTCGCGGTGCGGCCGATCGTCGGCAGGATGAAGTCGTGGATCAGGCCCTTCACGTCCCGCACCAGCGGGCGGAACACCCGGTAGCGGGAGAGCACGACCACCTTGGCGACCATCGGCGTGGACCGGCGGACGAACTCGCGGGTCCGCTCCTGGCCGGGCGTGTGGTCGAAGACCCAGTACAGCACGATGATCATCAGGTGCAGCCAGAGCAGCTCCGGCAGCAGCTCGGCCAGTTCCTTGTCCAACTTGGACGCGATGTCGGAGCCGGTCAGCACGTCCCGGAAGAGCCCGACGGCGGTGGCCCGGGCGCGGTGCGACTCGTTGGCGAACGGGCTGAGCGAGCTGTTCGGGTCGGCCGCGGTGCGGAAGAACTGCGCGGCGAACTCGTGGTACGGCGCGGCGCAGTCCAGCCAGGAGGCGAGCGCCAGGTACAGCCGGTCGGCGAACTCGGTGTGGCCCTCCATCCGCCGGGCGGCGTCCACCGCGTGCTCGACCGTCATGCCGTCGTAGAACCCCTGGATCAGGAATTCCTTCGACTCGAAGTAGTAGTAGGCGTTGCCCACCGAGATCCCGGCCTCGGCCGCGATCGCGCGCATGGTGGTCTTCTCGTAGCCGCGCTCCTGGAACAGGCGCATCGCGGTGTCGAGGATCAGCGCACGGGTCTGCTCGCTCTTGCCGGTCTTGGGGCGCGCCCGGCCGCCCGGCAGCTCCGCGCCGAGCGCGGGTTCCTGGGCGCTCTCGTCCATGCTGCGGGTGCCGCCCTTCTGCTCGTCCACGGCCCTGAGCCTAGCCGGGCACGCAGGGTCCCCCGCCCGGGGTCGGCCGACGCGGGCCGGGCCGGGCCGTACCGGATCTCCCCTCCGCACCCGGTACGGCACCCGCCACCGCATATTTCGAACGTGTTCAAAATATGCTCCCGGGAGACTCTAGAGGCGGCCCCGCCCGACTTCAAGCCGGCCCGCCCGATCCACGCCCGCACAACGGCGGGTCGCGGCCGCACCGACTGTGAAAGGCTCGGGACCATGACCGCAGAGATCACCGTCCGCGACGGCGGCCCGGCCGACGCGCCCGCCGTCGCCGCCCTGCACGCCGACAGCTGGCGGACGGCCTACACCGGACTCGTCCCCGCCGAGGCACTGGGCGACGGTCTGCCCGCCCAGCGCCGGGAGATCTGGGAACTGCGCCTCACCGCCGACTACGGCGATCCCGCACACACCCCCACCCTGCTGCTCGCCGAGGAGGCCGGGAACGGACCGGTCGGCTTCGCCTACCTGGTGCCCGAACCCGACGGCCGCGTCCTGCTCGACAACCTGCACGTCCGCCCCGGACGCACCGGCGGCGGCATCGGCGCCCTGCTGCTGCGCACCGCACTCCGCCGCACCGCGCCCGCCGTGCTCCGCCTGGAGGTGCTGCGCGACAACCACCGCGCGATCGCCTTCTACGAGCGCGAGGGCGGGATCCGCACCGACGAGCGCACCGCCGAGTTCCCCGGCGGACACGAGGTCACCGAGTACGAGTACAGCTGGCCGCAGCCCGCTCACCGGTCGTAGACCGTCACGGCCACCCCGCGATCGGCCAGTCGGGCGCGGACCAGCGGCTCCACCCGCTCCCACCGGCCGCCGGCCAGCCCGCAGCCGATCCGCGGCATGTGCGCCGACGCCCCGAGCCGCGCGGCGTGGCCGGCGAGCGCGGCCAGGCCCGCGTCGATCGCCTCGTACCGCACCGGCACGCCGGTGGAGCGGCCCGTCCTGATGCCGCGCTGGCCGACGATGTTCGCCACCCAGACGTACCTCTCCACCTGGACCAGCTGCACCGCGCCGAGCCCGAAGTCGTTCCGCGCCCGCCCGCGGTGCCAGGCCCGGTACGCGGCCTCCGGCTCCGGCCAGCGCCGCGACAGCGCCAGCACGAAGCCCTTGCCCCAGCCGCCCAGGTCGTTGCAGACATGGGCGATCACCTTGACCCCGGCGCCCTGCGGCGCACTGGCGTCCCCGCGCAGGTACGTGATCTCAGCCCCCATGGCCGCGACGCTAGCGCCCGGCACCGACAGCGGGCAGCCGATTTCGTGGGGGACGGCCCGGCCGCTCGGGCGGGGTCAGTCCATGGCCGGGACGGGCCGGCGGGCTGGGGAGTCCCCGTCCGGGGCCGCGTCGCCCGGCTCGCGGAGCAGACGGGCCCCGGAAGCGGCGACGAGCAGGGCGGTGGCCGCCGCGGCGGCCGGGACGAGATAGCCGGTGCCGGCGGGAGCGTGCTGGGCGACCACGCCGCCGAGGGCCGAGCCGGCCGAGACGCCGACCAGGATCGCCGAGACCGACGCGGCCATCGCCTCGTTCAGCCGGCCGGCCGGGAGCAGCCGCTGAACCAGCGTCATCCCGCTGACCATGGTCGGCGCGGTGCCCGAACCCGCCAGGAACAGCGCCGCCGCCAGCACCGCCGGCCCCGCGCCGGACAGCCCGGCCGCAGCCGGCAGGAGCATCAGGGCGGCCATCGCGGCGACCCCGCCGAGCAGCCGGGCGACCGGGCCGCGGCGTGGCCGCAGCAACCCGAACACCAGCCCCGAGACGCAGGACCCGGCCGCCACCAGCCCCAGCAGCAACCCGGCGAGCGAGCCGTGCCCGGTCGCGTCGGTGTAGGCGATCGTGGTGACGTCCATCGAGCCGAACACCACCCCGGTGGCGAGGAACATCGGCAGCAGCACCCACAGCCCGCCGCGCCCGCCCGCCGCGCGGCCGGCAGTCGCGGCCTCCGGCAGGACGGGCGCGGCCGGCGGCTCGGTGCCGCGCTGCGCGGCGAGCAGCAGCACGCCGGTCGCGCCGAACACCGCCGAGGCCACCAGCCCGGCCTCCGGGACGAGTGCACGGCAGAGCAGCACCGCCAGCACCGGGCCGAACATGAAGCACAGCTCGTCCAGGGCCTGTTCGAAGGAGTTGGCGAGGTGCCGGCCGGCCTCGTCGGTCCGCAGCAGGTGCGCCCAGCGGGCCCGGACCATCCCGCCCACATTGGGCACGGTCGAGGAGCACGCCCAGCACAGGAACAGCGTCCAGTCGGGCGCCCCGAACCGGACGCAGAGCAGCAGCCCGGCCATCGGCAGCCCGGCGGCCAGCACCGCGGGCACGGCGACCCGGGCCTGCCCGTGCCGGTCGACCAGGCGGCCGAGCAGCGGCAGTCCGACGGCGAGGGTGGCCAGCCCGGCGGCGGAGACGGCGCCGGCCAGGGCGTACGAGCCGCGCCGCTCGGCGATCAGGACGACGGCGGACACCCCGGCCATCGACATGGCGAGGCGCGCCAGCAGCCCGGTGAGGGTGAAGGCGAGCGCCCCGGGCAGGGCGAGGATGCGACGGTACGAGGCGAACACGGGACTCCCGGCAGAGGATCGGCGACCCCGCCAGCCTCGCGGCGGGGACGGCGCCCGGTCCAACACCTGTTCGGCCCGATCCACGCATTCCTGTTGTCAATCCGGGGCCGGGTGCCTACGCTGCGGTGATCATGCCCCAGGACCTGCACCCCCGACTGCTGCGCGGCTTCGTCACGACCGCCGAGACCCTGCACTTCGGTCGGGCGGCGGCCCTGCTGCACATCGCCCAGCAGGCGCTCAGCCGGGACGTCCGCGCGCTGGAGCGGCAGTTGGGCGAGGTGCTGTTCCACCGCACCACCCGCAGCGTGCTGCTCACCCCGGCCGGGGAGGCCCTCCTGCCGCAGGCCCGCCGGCTGCTGGCCCTGCACGACGAGATCGTCTCCGCCGTCCGGGCCCGGCCGCTGCTGGTCGACCTCGGCAACGACATCGACGGCGCCGACCTGACCCCCGACCGGCTGCTCGCCGCGGCCCGCACCGCCGTGCCGGAGGCCGAACTGCTCGCCCGCTTCCACGGCGGACTGGCCGCCGCGGCGGCCGAGTTGCTCGCCCACCGGCTCGACGTGGCGTTCGGCCGGTGGGCCGGGCTCCCGCCCCGGGTGCGCACCCAACTCGTCCACGTGCCGGTGCGATTGGAGCCGATGGCGGTCTTCCTGCCGGCCGACCACCCGCTGGCCGGCCGTCCGGAGGTGCCGCTGGCGGCCCTGGCGGGCCACCCCGTGGACGTCCTCACGGGCAATCCGGCGACCACCGAGTGGACCGACCTCGGGCTGCAACTGCTCGCCGCGCACGGCCTGGTGGCGGCGCCCGGGCACGCCCCGCCGATCGGCGTCCCGGAGCTCGCCCGCTATCTCGCCCGGCACCGCGAACCGGTGCTCACCGCCGTCGGCGGGCCCGAGGTGCCGGGCTGTGTCACCCGGCCGCTGGTCGACCCGGTGCCGCTCAGCCTGGTGGGCCTGGTCCACCGGCCCGGCCTGCGCCACCCGGGGCTGGCCGCACTGCTCACGGCCGCCGCGGAACTGGGCCGCGACGAGGGCTGGTTGCGCCGCCCGCCGGGCAGTTGGCTGCCGGCGGAGGACGCCGCGGCGCTGCCCGGGTGAGCGGCCGGCTGCCCGGCTACTTGTCGGCGATCAGGGTGCCGGCCGCGCCCCAGCTGTCGGCCGGGACCTCGTGGATCCACACCTGGACGCTCTCGGCGGGGATCTCGTAGGCGTCGACGAAGGCGTCGGTGATCCTGCGGACGAGCTCGCGCTTCAGCTCGACGGTGCGGGGGCCCTGCTGCACGGTGACGATGGGCACGGTGACTCCTCGGCTCGCGCCGTCCGGTGCGGTGTCTCCGCCCGGTCCGGCGTCCTGGAGAGAGTCCACACCCGCGGGCCGGTCGCGACCCAGACCCGATCGGCTCTGACAGCGATCACGGATCCTGATCGTCCCAGGTCAAGGCGTGTGTGGCGAGGTCCGGTCGGCCCGGCAGGCGTCGATCAGCAGCCGCGGCGGCCGGGTGCCGTGCCGGACGGCCAGCGCGGTCGGCAAGGCGAGGCGGGGCGTGCGCAGCGGGCGGAATGCGACCCGGCCCGGCAGCATCATCCGGGCGTTCTCCGCGTAGACCACCGTCCAGGTGGCCGGGCCGGAGCCGACGGCGGCAAGGGTGTCCTGCAGCGTGCCGGAGGCCGGACCGGGGACCGGTTCGAAGCCGGCCTCGCGGCAGGCGGCCGTCACCAGGTCGACCAGGGCCGGGTGGTTGCGCCGCTCGGTGAGCCGCAGTGGGAGGGCCGCCAGATCGGCGAGGTCGAGGGCGTCCTGCCGGGCCAGCGGGTGCCGGGCGGGCAGGGCGACGGTCAACTCGTCCTCCCAGAGCGGGAGGTAGCGCAGGTCGCCGTCCGGCTCGGGCGGGATGCCGCGGACGAACGCGGCGTCCAGCCGGCCGTCGGCGAGCCGGGCCAGCCGTTCGGCCGCAGGCAGGGCGCGGAGTTCCACCGCGACGCCGGGGGCGTGCCGCTCGTAGGCGTCGAGGATGCGGTCCAGGCGGGCGCCGAGGCCGGTGACGGTGCCGAGGCGGAGGCGGTCGGGGGCGGTGAGGGAGGCCGCGAGGGCGCGGGCGGCCTGTTCGGCGTCCAGCACCGCGCGGGCCGCGGGCAGGAAGCGCTCACCGCTCGGGGTGAGCCGTACGTGGCGGGGCGAGCGGTCGAACAGCTCGACCTTCAACTCCCGTTCCAGCCGTCGCACCTGCTGGCTGACGGCGGGCTGCCCGAGCAGCAGCCGCTCGGCCGCCCGGCCGAAGTGCAGTTCCTCGGCGACGGCGACGAAGCAGTGCAACTGCCGCAGTTCCATGGCCACCCCCCGGTCGACCTGCGACTCTAGCCGACGGCCGCACCCGCCGGGCCCGGCCCGGACACGGCGGCGCCCCCGCCGGCGAGGTCGGCGGGGGCGTGGCCGGGATGCTGCGAACCGTGCTGCCGTCAGGCGGACTTGACGGCCGAGATGTCGAAGGTGAGCTTGACCTTCTCGCCGATCAGCACACCGCCGGTCTCCAGCGCGGCGTTGTAGGTGAGGCCCCACTCGGTGCGGTCGACGGTGGTGCGGCCCTCGAAGCCGACCCGGTCGGCGCCGTACGGGTCGGTGGCGTGACCCGTGTAGTCGAGGTCGAGGACGACCGGCTTGGTGACGTCCTTGATGGTGAGCTCACCGGTCATCCGGTAGCTGTCCTCGCCGATCCGCTCGGCGGAGGTCGAGCGGAAGCGGATCTCCGGGTACGTCTCGGCGGCGAAGAAGTCGCCGGTGCGCAGGTGCTCGTCGCGCTGGGCCTGGTTGGTGTCCACGCTCGCGACCTTGATCACCAGCTCGGCGGAGGAGTTGCCCGGCTCGGCGCCGTCCAGCTTGAGCTTGCCGTCGTACTCGGTGAACTCGCCGCGGACGTTGGTGACCATCGCGTGGCGTACCGCGAAGCCGATCCGGCTGTGCGCCGGGTCGACGGCCCACTCGCCGCTCAGGTGGCCCAGGGTGGGGCCGGCGACGGGGGTGGTGACGGCGGTGGCGGTGTCGTTGCGGCGGCTGAAGATGCCCATGGCTTGCTCCTCGATCGTGAAGCCAATTGTTTAGGCTTCAACTTGTTGGCTCCACCATAACCCCATCTGGTTCAAAGTTCAACCATCGATTCCGGGGGCGGTCCCGGGAAGCCCGGAAACCGCCCCCGACCTGCCCGGGAACCTCAGGCGCCGGCCAGGTCCACCAGCTCGAAGGCCGTCCGGCCGTCGATCGTCTCCCGGATGATGTCCGCGTGGCCGGCGTGCCGACCCTGCTCCTGGATCAGGTGCAGCAGCACCCAGCGCGCCGTCCGCCGGCTGTTCGGCGGGAACCACGGCGCCTGCGGCAGCGGGAAGTCGACCTCCAGGCTCGGCAGCGACCGGACGATCTCCTCCGTCTCCGCCGCCACCCGCTCGAGCTCCTTCAGCCAGTACTCCACCGTCTCGCCCTCGCCCAGGCGGTACTCCGCCGCCCAGTCCTTCGGGCCGTCCTCGCCCCGCCCCATCAGCTGCTCGACGATCCAGTACCGCTCGGTGCGGGCCGCGTGCCGCAGCAGCACCACCAGCGACAGGCTGCTCACGGTGGGCGTGGCGGCCGCCTGCTCCTCGGTCAGCCCCAGCACGGCGCGCCGCAGGCCGCCGCGCTGTGCGGCCAGGAAGGACAGCAGGGCGTCGCGCTCGTCGGTCTCCGCGTTCACCAGGGTCGGCATGCCGGCCACCTCTCGTCGCCTCCGCCGGGCTCTCCGGCTTCGGTAGGACCGACGCTATCGACCAATCAGGTCAGGTTCGGTCCTCAATGGCGGAGGGGGCGGCCCGGTTAAGGTGAACCGGTCGGCCCACGGAGGTTCACCCATGGACGCGCTGCACGCGCTCTGGCAGGACGGCGGCCGGCTCGCCCTCTGGGCCGAGAGCGAGGCCGCCTACCGGGACCGGCCGGCCACCCCCGCCCGGCCCGGCTCCGGCCCCGCCGCCCACCCCTTCGCCCTCCCCGCCGCCGGCACCGCCCGACTGCTCGCCGGACTCGGCCCCGGCCCCGGCTGGCTGGCCGGCCAGGCCGCCGAACGCTGGACCACCCTGCACCTGCCCTCGCTAGGCGGCGCCCCCGCAGCCTCCCCCCAACTGCCCGCCGGCACCCGGCCGCAGGGCGCCGCCCCCACCCCCTGGCGAGTGCCCGTCCTCGTCCTCGAAGGCCCGCACACCGCCCAACTGCTCGGCGCCCTCTTCGACCCGCACCGCGCCCTCGCGCACTGCCAGCCCGACGACGGCCCGCCCACCGAACTCGCCCAGGGCACTTCGCTGCGCTGGCTCACCGCCGTGCACGACCTCGCCTGGCGGATGGTCGGCCGCGGCCGCGTCCTGCCCGCCCTCCAGGACACCGGCGGCACCCCGTACGCCCGCTGGCGGCCCGCACCCGACACCGAGGACCGTGCCGAGGCCGCCGCCCTCGCCGCCGGCTGCCCCCGCGTCTGCCTCGCCGCCGACCCGGCCGCCGCCGCGGGCCGCCGCCGCGCCGACACCCTGCTCGCCGACGTCCTCGACACCCTCACCGACCTGGAGGCCCGGGCCGCCCTCGCCGACCTGCCGCCCCCGCCCGGCGACGACCCCTGGCTGACCGCCCTGCACGCCGGCGACGGCCGCCTCGCCACCGCCCCCGAAGGCCTCGCCGAACGGCTCGCCGCCTGGCACGCCCGGGTGCCCGCCGACCCCGCCGCCCGACTCGTCCTGCGCCTCGCCGAACCCCTCGGACCGGCCGCCGACGACACCCGCCCGGACGACCCCGGCAGCGACCCGGACGCCGGCCCGGACGATGACTGGCGGCTCGACCTGCTGCTCCAGGCCACCGACCGGCCGTCCCTGCTCGTCCCCGCCGCCGAACTGTGGACCGAGGGCCCCGCCCACGCCGCACTCGCCCGCACCGTCCCGCATCCCACCGCCGCCCTCGCCGCCGAACTCGACCGGGCCGCCCTGCTCCACCCGGCCCTGCGCGCCACCGCCCGCGAGATCCGCCCCACCGGCCTCACCCTCGACCGCGAGGGCGCCCTCGCCTTCCTCCGCGACGCAGCCCCCGCCCTCCGGGACGCCGGATTCGGCATCCTGCTGCCCGCCTGGTGGCAGCAGCGCCGCCCCCGGCTCGGACTCGTCCTCACCGCCCGCAGCGGCACCCCCGGCGCCGTCGAACAGCCCGCTCGCATCGACCGCGACGACGTCCTCGCCTTCCGCTGGCAGCCCGCCCTAGGCGACACCGTCCTCACCGAGGACGAACTCGCCGAACTCGCCGCCGCCCAACAGGGACTCGTCCGGCTCCGCGGCCGCTGGACGGAGGTCGACACCGCCCAGATCCGCGCCGCCCACGCCTTCCTCGCCCGGCACGCCACCGGCACCCTCGACCGTGCCGACCTGCTCCGGCTCGCCCTCGACGACACCGCGCACATCGCCGGACTGCCCGTCACCGCCGTCCACGCCGACGGCCCGATCGGCGACCTGCTGGCCGGCCGCGCCGGCACCGACCCCACCGACGCCGCCACGGCCGCCCCACCCGGATTCCACGGCGAACTCCGGCCCTACCAGCGGCGCGGCGCCGCCTGGCTGCACGCCCTCGGCCGGCTCGGCCTCGGCGCCGTCCTCGCCGACGACATGGGCCTCGGGAAGACCGTGCAGACCCTCGCCCTGCTCGCCCGCGAACACGCCGAGGGCGCCACCGGCCCCACCCTGCTGGTCTGCCCGACCTCCATGCTCGGCACCTGGCAGCGGGAGGCCGCCCGGTTCACCCCCGGCCTGCGCGTCCGCCTCCACCACGGCCCGGAACGCGGCACCGCCCGAACCGCCGCGACCGGCGCCGACCTGGTCGTCACCAGCTACGGCACCGTCCAGCGCGACGCCGCCGACCTCGCCGGCGTCCGCTGGCGGCGGATCGTCGCCGACGAGGCACAGGCCGTCAAGAACACCGCCACCGACCGCTCCCGCGCCCTGCGCGCCCTGCCCTCCGGCCCGCGGATCGCCCTCACCGGCACCCCCGTCGAGAACCGGCTCGCCGAACTCCACGCCGTCCTCGACTTCGCCAACCCGGGGCTCTTCGGCAGCGCCGAGTCCTTCCGCGAACGCTTCGCCGTCCCCGTCGAGCAGAACGCCAACCCGGCCGCCGCCGAACGGCTGCGCCGCCTCGCCGGGCCCTTCCTGCTGCGCCGGGTCAAGAACGACCCCACGATCGCCCTCGACCTGCCCGAGAAGCAGGAGTTCACCGTCGCGTGCGGCCTCACCGCCGAACAGGCCGGCCTCTACCGGGCCGTGGTCGCGGACCTGCTGCAGCGGGTCGACGGCATCCGCGGCGTCGAACGCAAGGGCGCGGTGCTGTCCGCGCTCGGCCGGCTCAAGCAGGTCTGCAACCACCCGGCCCAACTCGTCCACGACCGCGGCCCGCTGGCCGGCCGCTCGGGCAAGATCGACCGACTGGAGGAGATCCTCGCCGCGGCCCTCGCCGCCGGCGACCGCACCCTCGTCTTCAGCCAGTACACCGAGTTCACCGCCCGGCTCCGCCCCCACCTCGCGGAACGGCTCGGAACCGAGGTCCTCCACCTGCACGGCGGCGTGCCGCCCACCGAACGCGACCGGCTCGTCCGGCGCTTCCAACAGCCGGACGGACCAGGGGTGTTCCTGCTCTCGCTGCGGGCCGGCGGCACCGGACTCACCCTCACCGCGGCCAACCAGGTCGTCCACCTCGACCGGTGGTGGAACCCTGCCGTCGAGGACCAGGCCACCGACCGGGCCCACCGGATCGGCCAGCGCCGCACCGTGCAGGTCCGCCGGCTGGTGTGCACCGGCACCGTCGAGGAACGGATCGCCGACCTCGTCGAAGCCAAGCGCACCCTGGCCGGCACGGTCGTCGGCGAGGGCGAGCAGTGGCTCACCGAACTCTCCGCCGACACCCTGCGCGACCTGCTCACCCTCTCCGCCGACGCCACCGGAGCCTGACCGCCGTGACCACCGAACAGCCCCCCGCGGGGCGGCCCACCACCGCCGGAGTCGACCGAGCCTTCTGGGAAGGCGACTTCACCCTCCGCGCCGACGAGGACGACCGGCCGCCCGCCCCCGCACTCGACCCGCTCGGGCCGTCCGGCACCACCGTGCGCGGCCGCGACCTCGCCGACCTCCTCGCCCCCGCCTATCGGCGGTTCACCGGAGCCGACTGACCGGACCGGACCGAACCGCCCCGTCCCGTCCCGTCCCGTCCCGCCACCGGATGTCACGTTTCCCCGGGCTGCGCCGTCCACCCTCCGACAACGGCGCGACGACCCAGGAGGAACCGGCCATGACCCGCATCCCGCTCACCCCGCCCCGCACCCTGCTCAACCGCATCGGCGCCTGGTACTCGCGACGGACGTACGGCAAGGTCCTCGACCCCGGGCTCGCCCTCGGCCACAACAGCCGGGTGCTGCTCTCCTTCGTCCGGCTGGAGCGCGGCGTCGCCCGCTGGAACGCCCTCGACCCCGGCCTCAAGCACCTCGCCGCGATGGCCGGCGCGGCCCGGATCAACTGCTCCTGGTGCCTCGACTTCGGCCACTGGGCCGCCGCCGACGGACTCGGCCTGCCGCTCGACAAGATCGCCCTGGTGCCGCAGTGGCGGCAGCACACCGAGGCGTTCACCGAGCTCGAACAGCAGGTGATGGCCTACGCCGAGGCGATGACCGAGACCGAACCCGCCGTCACCGAACAACTCGCCGCCACCCTGCTCGCCCGGCTCGGCGAGGCCGCCTTCGTCGAACTCACCGCCGTCGTCGCACTGGAGAACTTCCGCTCCCGCATCAACAGCGCCTTCGGACTGACCAGCCAGGGCTTCGCCGAGGCCTGCGCCGTCCCGGCCCGGTCGTAGCGGGTCCGCCCCGCACCGCGAAAACCCGCTGCGGGGCCCGGCGGCAGGCTGACAGGGTGGGCCGGTGACCGAACTGCGCCAGATCCGTGCCGACTTCGACGAGCGCACCATCACCGTGTACCAGGCGTACGCGCCGGCGATCGCCGGCCCGGCCGTCGCCGCCGGACGGTTCGTGGAGCCCTTCTCCCGGGGCCGGATGACCTGGATCAAGCCGTCCTTCCGATGGCTGATGCACCGCAGCAACTGGGCTCGCAAGCCCGGGCAGGAACGGGTGCTGGCCGTCCGGATCACCCGCGAGGGCTGGGAGCGCGCACTGGCCGAGGCCGCCCTGACCACCGGCGATCCGGCCGCGCTCGCCGAGGCGGCGGTGCACGTCCAGTGGGACCCGGAACGGTCCGCCGCGGGCGCCGCGCTCAACCACTACAGCATCCAGGTCGGCGTGGGCCGCGCCCTGATCGGCACCTTCGTCGACGAGTGGACGGTCTCGGTCACCGACCTGACCCCCCAGGTGCACCGGATCTCCGGGCTGATCCGGGCCGGCCGCAACGCCCAGGCCGTCCGGCTGCTGCCGCCCGAGCGGCCCTACCCGCTGGCCCCCGAACTGGCCGGCCGACTGGGGATGGCGCCGCGCCGCTGACCGGTGCGCCGCTGTGCTGCTCTTCCGTACGGGCCGCAGGCCGTTTCAGTCCGCGGCGCGGCCCGTACCGGTGACCGCGGCGAAGTCGGCCACGAACCGGCCGAGCAGGCGGGCCAGGACCTCCCGGTCCTCCGGGCTCCAGCCGGCCGTCGCCTCGGCGACCACCGCGCGCCGGAAGGCGTCCACCCGCTCCAGCACCGCCCGGCCCTCCGGGGTGAGCCGCAGCAGCGAACGGCGGCCGTCCGCCTGGTCCGCCTCGCGCCGCAGCAGCCCCGCGGCCAGCGCCTGCGCGGTGAGCCGGCTGGCCCGCGGCTGGTCGATGCCGAGCGCCGAGGCCAGCCCGGTGACGGTCGGCACCGCGGCGGCCGCCACCGCGTCCAGCAGCAGCACCACGCCGTCCGGGGGCGCTGCCGCCGAGACCTCGCCGGGCCGCCCGGCCCCCGCCCGGTGCGCCGCCAGCCGCGCGAGCGCCCGCCGGGACTGGCTGCGCCGCAGTGCCACCAGCGCGCGGGCGATCCCGGCGACCTCCGGGCCGCCCGCCGACAGGTCCTCGGGAAGGTGCTTGCCGTCCATCGCCGCCCAGGTCCATAGTGGATAACAACTGCATGTCACTCTACATGGATATGGGGGAACCGCCATGGAGACCGACCCGACGGGCCGTCCCCTCGGCTACTGGCTCAAGCACCTGCACAACCTCCTGGAGGACGGCTTCGCCGCGTGCCTCGCCGACCTCGGCGTCGACCGCCGCCAGTGGCAGGCCCTGCACACCCTCGCCGGCGGCCCGCGCACACCCGACGCCCTCGCCGACCTCCTCGCCCCGTTCTGGCCCGACGCCCGGGCGGGCGTCGACGGCCTGCTGCACGGCCCCGCCGGCCTGCTGCCGCGCGGCTGGGCCGAACCCGCGGACGGCGACCGGGTGCGCCTGAGCAGGCCGGGCCGAGAGCTGCACGACGCGGTCGAGACCCGGGTCGCCGAGCTGCGCGCCGCCGTCCTCACCGGACTGACCCACGATCAGTACGCCGGGACCGTCCGCGCGCTGGCCGTGATGGCGGCCAATCTGGAGAACCGCGGCGCGGTGTCCGCATGACCGGCCCCGAGCCCGGCAGGGGGCTCCACCCCGACGGCACCATCGCCCGCGAGGGTGCCCCGGACCGCGTCCCCGCGGCGTTCCGGCCGGTCGTCGACACCACCCGCCGGCGGGTGGCCGCGCTCTTCGGGCCCGACCGCCTGCACAGCGCCTACCTCTACGGCAGCATCCCGCGCGGCACGGCCGTCCCCGGAGTCTCCGACCTCGACCTGCTGCTCGCCCTGCACGCGGAACCGACCGCGGCCGACCGCGCCGACGCCGAGACGCTCGGCGCCGGCCTCGACCGCGACTTCCCGGCGATCGACGGGGCCGGCGTGCTCGTCTTCGGCACCGACACCCTGCTCAGCCCGCTCGAACGGCACGACCTCGGCTTCTTCCTCGCCTGCCTGTGCACCCCGCTGCTCGGCGAGGACCTCGCCGCCCGCCTGCCCGCCTACCGGCCCGACCCGCTGCTCGCCCGGGAGACCAACGGCGACCTCGCGCTCGCCCTGCCCGGCTGGCGCGCACGACTCGCCGCAGCGGCCGGGGGCGAGGAACGCCGCCGCCTCGCCCGGGGGGTCTCGCGCCGTCTGGTGCGCACCGGCTTCACCCTGGTCATGCCCGACTGGAACGGCTGGACCAGCGACCTCGCGCTCTCGGCGGAAGTCTTCGCCGCCCGCTACCCGGCCCGCGCCGACCAGATGCGCCTGGCCGCCGCCACCGCCCGCACCCCCACCCCCGACCCGGCCGTCCTGACCCTCCTCGTCACCGACCTGGCCCCCTGGCTCGCCGCCGAGTACACCGCCGTCCACGGCCCCAAGGCGCCCCGCCCCTGACCTGTCCGCGCGCCGTGCCCTCCGGCGCGGCCGACGCGATTGCTGGAGTTAGCAGCGTGCTTGCAATTGCAAGCAGCGGTGTGCATGCTGGAGGCATGGCCTCACTGAACGTCGGCTCGCTCGGCGAGTACATCCGCGAGCAGCGGCGGAACGCACAGTTCTCGCTGCGGCAGCTGGCCGACGCCGCCGGAGTGTCCAACCCGTACCTCAGCCAGATCGAGCGCGGGCTGCGCAAGCCGAGCGCGGAGATCCTGCAGCAGATCGCCAAGGCGCTGCGGATCTCGGCCGAGACGCTCTACGTGCAGGCCGGAATCCTGGAGGAACGGCGGGAGGAAGGACTCGAACTCCGGGTCGCGATCCTCGCCGATCCACTGATCAACGAGCGGCAGAAGCAGGCCCTGCTCGCCGTCTACGACGCCTTTCTCAAGGAGAACCGCGAGAGCGGCCCCGCTCCCGACGCGTCTCCTGTCGCAGAGGACTGACCCGCCGTCGGGGCACCGGCGCCCCGCCCGCGACGTCCGCACGAGACCACCGCACGCACCAGCAACGCCCGGGAGGACCGGCCATGCCGATCACCGACGACATCAAGAAGACCCTCAGCGACCCGACCCCGCTCTACGCCCTCGCCGGCGCCGGAGACCTCGCCTACGAGAAGCTCCGCGAAGTGCCCGGCAAGGTCGAGGAGATCGCCGCCGACCGCAAGGCCGCCCAGGAGAAGGCCGCCGCCCGGCTGCAGGAGGCGCAGACCCTGCTGGTCGAGGCGCAGGGCAAGGTCACCGAGGCCGTCTCCGCCCTGCCGGCCGAGCTCAAGGACCTCAAGGAGCTCCAGGAGAAGGCGCAGACCTTCGCGCTGCAGCAGGTCGGCCGGGCCGTCGAGCTCGCCGTCAAGGCCAAGGAGGCCTACGACGAGCTGGCCGTCCGCGGCAAGGCCGTCGTGGAGAAGAACCGCGGCGCCGGCGACACCGCGGAGCCCGCGGCCGAGGTCGCCGCCGAGGCCCAGGTGACCGAGGTCGCCCTGGACGCCGAGCCGGCCCAGGACACCCCCGCCGAGGAGACCGCCCAGGACAGCGCGGACGAGCCGGCCCCCACCGCCAAGAAGGCCGCCCGGGCCCGCAAGTCCACCGGCAAGTAGGCCGACGGCCGGTCCACCGGCACGTCACCGGTAGGAGCGTGACGGCCGGGCCCGCCGATCCGCCGACCCGGGCACGCCCGGGCGGTTCGGATCGTTGTCACCGGAGCGGGGCGTCCGCCGTGCCACCATGGGCGGAGGAGCCGAGGCCGCAGTGAGGAGTCCGCAGTGTTCCACATCCTGCTCTTCGACGTGCTCAACCCCTTCTGGTGGTTGTCCGTCGCGATCATCGGCTTCAAGCTGTTCGCCTTCGTGGACGCGGCAGTACGCCGTGAGGACGCCTACCGGGCCGCGGACAAGAAGACCAAGGGCTTCTGGCTGATCGTCCTGGGCCTGGCACTCGGGCTCGACCTGCTCTTCGGCGCCAACGTCCTCGGCAACTTCCTGACCCTGATCGGCCTGGTCGCCGCCATCGTTTACGTGGTGGACGTGCGGCCCGCGATCAAGCAGCTCACCGACGGCCGCGGTGGCGGCCGGCGGAACATCGGCCCCTACGGGCCCTGGTGACCGTTACGTCCCGCAGCACGCCGAGAGGGCGGCACCCCGCACGGGGTGCCGCCCTCTCGGCGTCCGGTGGCTCAGCCCATCAGCGCGGACACCGGATTGCGCTCCAGCAGCAGCACGGCGACGTCGTCCGTCAGGGCGCCGCCGTTCAGCTCCTCGACCTCGGCGAGCGCGCTGTCGACCAGCCGGCCGCGGGTCAGGCCGGCCGCGTGGTGGTCGGCGACGAGCTCGATCAGACCGTCCTGGCCCAGCCGGCGCGAGCCGGCACCGACCCGGCCCTCGACCAGGCCGTCGGTGTACAGCAGCAGACTCCAACCGGGGTGCAGCTCCAACTCCACGGCCGGCCAGACGGCCAGGCCGTCGTCGCAGGGCAGCAGCCCGAGCGCCGGGCCCGTCTGGTCGGCCGGCAGCAGCCGCGGCGGCCCGTCGGCACCCAGCAGCAGCGGCGCCGGGTGCCCGGCCAGGAACAGCCGGACCTGCTCGACCTGCGGGGCCGCGGCCCCGTCGTCGGAGCCGGCCCCCGGGGCCGAGGCGTCGCCGGCCGGCTCCGCGCCGGGGACGAGGACCAGCATGCACAGCGTCGCGAAGATCTCGTCGCTGCGCCGTTCGTGCTCCAGCACGTGCTGCAGCGTGGTCAGCAGCTCCTGGCCGGTGAGCCCGGCGAAGACCAAGGTCCGCCACGCTATCCGCAGGGCGACACCGAGGGCGGCCTCGTCCGGGCCGTGCCCGCAGACGTCCCCGATGACGACGTGCACGGTGCCGTCGTCCGTCCGGACGGCGTCGTAGAAGTCGCCGCCGAGCAGGGCCCGGCGGCGGCCGGGGCGGTAGCGCCGGGTGAAGGCGAGGCCGGCCCCGTCGAGCAGCGGCGTGGGCAGCAGGTGCCGCTGGAGCCGCGCGTTCTCCTGGCCGCGGAGCTCCGCCTCCACCAGGCGGCGCTGCGACTCGTCCGCCCGCTTGCGCTCCACCGCGTACCGCAGGGCACGGGCCAGCAGCGCGCCGTCCGTCTCGCGCTTGACCAGGAAGTCCTGGGCGCCGGCCGCCACGGCGGCGGCGCCGAGCTCGGCACCGGCCGCGTCGGTGAGCACGATCAGCGCGACGTGCGGGGCGCGACGGCGCAGCTCGCGCAGCCCGTCCAGGCCGTCGGACGGGAAGGGCTCGTCGGTGGGGTGCCCGCCGTGCGCGGGGGCGGCGAGGTCGAGCAGCACGCAGTTGAAGTCGGCCGGGCGGGGACGGCTGCGCCGGGCGGTCATCGGCACCGGCGCCAGCAGCGCGGCGGCCTCCTCGACACCCCCGGCCCGGTGCAGGTCGACCCTGGCGCCGCTCTCGGCGACCAGCGACTCGATCAGGCCCATGTCCCCGGTGTCGCCGTCCGCGATCACCAGCAGGCGGTAGGGCGCCTCGCCGGACGGCTCGGCCCGGGCGGGCGAGGTCGTCCGCGGATGCGGTATCGGCGCCGGCTCGCGGGTGTCGTCGCCCCGGTCGGGCCGGGCGGACCTGCCGGCGGTGGCGGTGTCCGCGGCCTCCTTGGCGCGCTGCGCGACCGGCCGGCCGGCGGCGGAGCGGCCGGGGGCGGCAGCGGCGGGCGTGCCCGTACCGGTGCCCGCGCGGTGCGCGGTGTCGGCGGCATCGGCGGTGCCGAACCTGGCTGCGGCAGCGGATGCCCGCCCGTCTCCCGTTGCGGGCATTGGTCGATCCTTCCTTTCCCCGACTGCCCAACGGCTGGTGTCCGTGCGCAGTGCCCGCCTGGCACCGCGGGTCGAGGAGCTTCTCGCGACCATAACGTGATCTCCGGGGATTTCTCTGACTGGCGGCCGCTGCTGTGGTTTTTGCCACGCTCTCGGCGGCGTGCCCGACCGGCGGCGGCGCCGGTCGCGATGGGACTGACAGGAGGTCGATGACGGTGACGCAGATCACGCTTGTGCAGGGTGACATCACGGATCAGCAGGTGGACGTGGTGGTGAACGCCGCGAACTCGTCGCTGCTGGGCGGCGGCGGGGTGGACGGCGCGATCCACCGCAGGGGCGGTCCGGAGATCCTCGCGGACTGCCGACGGTTGCGTGCCTCGCACTACGGAAAGGGCCTGCCGACCGGCCGGGCCGTCTCGACGACGGCCGGGCGGCTGCCGGCCCGGTGGGTGGTGCACACCGTCGGGCCGGTGTTCGTGGCGGAGGAGCGGTCGGTGCGGGCTGGGCTGCTGGCCTCCTGCTATCGGGAGTCGCTCGGGCTGGCGGTGGACCTGGGGGCGCGCTCGGTGGCCTTCCCGGCGATCTCGGCCGGGATCTACGGGTGGCCGCTGGAGGACGCGGCGCGGATCGCCCTCACGACCGTCGCGGACGAGGTGGCCGGCGGGCGGGCCGGCGAGGTGGCGGAAGTGCGCTTCGTGCTGTTCGGGGCCGAGGTGTACGGGGTGTTCGAGCGGGTGTGGCACGCGCTGGAGTCGGAGGGTGAGGGCGAAGGCGGGGGTGAAGGCGAGGGCTGAGGCCCGGCCCGTCCGCGGCGGCGCCGGTCCTGCGGTGTGACGCAGAGGAGCTGACGGAACCTCATGTGACGGTCGGCAGTTCGTGCGATCGATTCCATGGTGGCGTGACGGGCCGTCAACACGCCAGAGGAATTCGATAACTCGTTCGAGTGAATCCCCCGCTCCGCACAGCCGAACCGTCCCGGCGGCCGCATGCGGGCCGGCCGGAACCGGGCAGGTGGGCGCCCTACGGGGCCAGCGCGGGCCAGGCCACGGTCACTTCGCCGTGCCGCCAGCGGCGGGTGTCGACCAGCGGCCAGTTCTGCGCCAGCGCCGTGCAGGCGGCGACCCAGCGCTGCCGGGCGCCGAAGGCGGCGTACGGCGCGGCGGCCGCCCAGGCCCGGTCGAAGTCGGTGAGGAAGGTGTGCACCGGCCGCCCCGGCACGTTGTGGTGGATCAGCGCCTTCGGCAGCCGTTCGGCCAGGTCGGAGGGGGTCTGCAGGTCGGCCAGCCGGGCCGCGAAGGTGACCGTGCGCGGCCCCTCGGGCCCGAGCGCCACCCACACGTGGCGGCGGCCGATCTCGTCGCAGGTGCCCTCGACCAGCAGGCCGTCCGGCGCCAGCCGTCCGCAGAGCCGCTCCCAGACCGCGGTGACCGACTCCTCCTCGTACTGCCGCAGCACGTTGGCAGCCCGGACGAGGTGCGCGGAGGCGCCGTCCAGGGGCACCTCGAAGCCGCCCCGGCGGAAGGTCAGCAGCGGCGGGTCCGCGTACGGCAGGGCGGCCGCCACCCGGGCCGGTTCGATCTCGATGCCGACCACCCGGATGTCCGGCCGGCCCGCCCGCAGCCGGGCGGCCAGCTCGACCGCCGTCCACGGGGCCGCCCCGTAGCCCAGGTCCACGGCGATCGGCGGCCGTTCGGCGACCCGCAGCGTCCGGGCCATGGTGTGCACGATCCAGCGGTCCATCCGCCGCAGCCGGTTGGTGTTGGTGGTGCCCCGGGTCACCGTCCCGACCGGGCGGGTCGATCGCGGCCCGCGGGCGGGGGAGGGGTCGAAGGCGGCCATGCCCGCAGGGTACGCGGGCGCCCCCGCGCCCGGGCGGCACGGTCGGCCGCCGCCAGGGCGCCCGGCCCGGCCCGGGGCGGTGTCGGGGGTCTCACCCGTCTGTCGGGAATACCGGCCGCAGGCCCGCTGGTTGGCACACTGGACGTCTGTCCGCCCGGAACGATCGGTTCCGGGCGGCCTTGCGTCGGACGCGGACCGCCGCGCCGGGCCACTGCCGGCAGGCGTCCCGCTGCCCTGCCCGCACGACCGGATGCACCATCGACCGGGGAGCACGAGGAGGCTTCAGCCAGGTGACGCAGCACCCCGTACGCACGGCCCGTCGTGAGCGGCTCGCCCAGGCGGCCGGAGGCACGGCGCCGACCGCCGGCACCGCCCCGTCGGCCCGCCGCGGCCGCCTGCAGGCGCTGATCGGCGGGCGCCCGAGGCGCCCGAGGCGGATCGCGATGCTGAGCGTCCACACCTCGCCGCTGCACCAGCCGGGCACCGGGGACGCCGGCGGCATGAACGTCTACATCGTGGAGCTCGCCAAGCGCCTCGCCGAGCTGAACATCGAGGTCGAGGTGTTCACCCGGGCGATCAGCTCCGACGACGCCCCGGCCGTCGAGCTCGCCCCCGGCGTGCTCGTCCGCCACGTCACCGCCGGGCCGTACGAGGGCCTCGTCAAGGAGGACCTCCCGGCCCAGCTCTGCGCCTTCACCCACGGGGTGCTGCGCACCGAGGCCGGCCACCGCCCCGGCCACTACGACCTGGTGCACTCCCACTACTGGCTGTCCGGGCACGTCGGCTGGCTGGCCGCCGAGCGCTGGGGCGTGCCGCTGGTGCACACCATGCACACCATGGCCAAGGTCAAGAACGCGGCGCTGGCCGAGGGCGACAGCCCCGAGCCTCCCGCCCGGGTGATCGGCGAGACGCAGGTCGTCGGGGCCGCGGACCGGCTGATCGCCAACACCGACGAGGAGGCGGCCGAGCTCTCGCACCACTACGACGCCCGCCGCGACCAGCTCGCCGTCGTCCACCCCGGGGTCAACCTGGACGTCTTCCGGCCCGGCAGCCGCGCCGCCGCCCGCGCCGCCCTCGGGCTGCCGCAGGACGCCGCGGTGCTGCTGTTCGCCGGCCGCATACAGCCGCTCAAGGCGCCCGACGTGCTGCTCCGGGCGGTCGCCGTGCTGCTGGCCCGGCGGCCCGAGCTGCGGGAGCGGCTGGTCGTCCCGGTGGTCGGCGGCCCCTCCGGCACCGGCCTCGCCAAGCCGGAGAGCCTGCACAAGCTCGCCGCCCAGCTCGGCATCTCGGACGTCGTGCGGTTCCACCCGCCGGTGGGCCAGGCCCGGCTCGCCGAGTGGTACCGGGCCGCCACCGCGCTGGTGATGCCCTCCTACAGCGAGTCCTTCGGCCTGGTCGCGCTGGAGGCCCAGGCCTGCGGCACCCCGGTGGTGGCGGCCGCGGTCGGCGGCCTCCCCGTCGCCGTCCGGGACGGCCGCACCGGCAGCCTGGTGCACGGCCACGACCCGCTCCGCTGGGCGGACGCCCTGGAGCCGTACGCGGACCGGCCCGAGCTGGTGCGCGAGCGCGGCGCGGCGGCGGCACGGCACGCGGCCCACTTCGGCTGGGACACCGCGGCGGCCGCCACTGCCGAGGTCTACGCCCAGGCCATGACCCACCCCGCCCGCGGCCTGCGCCTGGCGTAGGTCCCGCGGGGCAGCCCTCAAGGCCCCGGCGTCACCGCCGGGCGACCCGTCCCGGTGGGGTTGCCGGGGCGGGGGCGGTACCGGCGAGTAGCGTCAGCGTCATGGCAATCCGTACCAAGGACGAGGCGCTGACCCTGCTGCGCACCGCGCTCGACGAGGCCGGGGTGAGGTGGGAGCCGGCCGTGACCGACCCGTACACGCTGGTCGCGACGCTGCCCGGCACCCGCAAGCTGTCCACCACCTGCGCGCTGCGGGTGGGCGACCACACCCTGTCGGTCAACGCGTTCGTGATCCGCAGGCCGGACGAGAACCACCAGGCCGTGTACCGCTGGCTGCTGGAGCGCAACACCCGGCTCTACGGCGTCGCGTACGCCGTCGACCGGCTCGGCGACGTCTACCTCGCCGGGCGGCTGCCGCTGGAGGCGCTCACCCCGGACACCGTCGACCGGCTGCTGGGCACCGTCCTGGAGAACGCCGACGAGCCCTTCAACACCCTGCTGGAGCTGGGCTTCGCCACCGCGATCCGCCGCGAGTGGGAGTGGCGCACCAAGCGCGGCGAGTCCACCGGCAACCTCGCGGCCTTCGCCCACCTCGCCCAGGCCGCCACGGAGTCCGCGGCCGGGTCCGCGGCCGGGTCCGCGGCCGAGGAGACCGGCCCGGCTACGACCGGCTGAGCTCGGCGCTCGGGGCGGCCTCCGCAGGCAGTGCGTCCGCCGGGGCCGCCGCCGGCCGCCGGCCGAGCAGCAGGAACGCCCCCGCGGCGACCGTGCCGAAGACGGCGCAGGCGCCCCACACCGCCCGGCCGCCGGCGTGCTCCAGCAGGTAGCCGCCGGCCGCCGGGCCGACGAAGGAGGCCAGCGACCAGGAGAGCGAGTAGACGCCCTGGTAGCGGCCCCGGGCGCGGGCCGGGGAGAGCTCGGCGACCAGGCCCATCATGGTCGGCGCGGCCATGATCTCGCCGATCGTCCAGACCGCCACGGTGAAGGCGTAGAACCCTGCCGAGCCGCCGGCCAGTGCGGTCAGGCCGAAGCCCCATCCGGTCAGCAGTGCGCTGGCCACCAGCAGCCCCGTCCGGCCGCGGCCCTCCATCGCCCGGGTCAGCGGCAGCTGCAGCACCACGATCAGCACCCCGTTGAGGCCGATCACCAGCCCGTACCGGGCCGCCGAGATGCCCGCCAGCCCCATGTCGACGGCGAGCGTGGTGCTGCCCTGCTGGGCGACCACCGCGAGCAGCAGGTTCACCGCCACCAGCGCCATGAACCGGCCGTCCCGGAAGACCGTGCCGAGGCCGGCCCCGGGCTCGGCCGGAACCGGGCCGTCGGCCGCCCCGGACGGCGCCGAGGGCCGGTCCGGGCGGGACTCCGGGACGCGGGCGAAGACCACCACCGCGCAGGCCAGCGTGGAGGCCGCGTCCAGCAGGAAGAGCGCCAGGTAGCCGTGGGCGGCGATCAGGCCGGCCACCGCCGCGGAGACGCCGAAGCCGATGTTGATCGCCCAGTAGTTCAGCGAGTACGCCCGCACCCGGTGCTCGGCCGGGACGAGGTCCGCGATGATCGCCGAGACGGCCGGCCGCGAGGCGTTGCTCGCCAGGCCGACCAGGAAGGCCGTCACCGCGATCGCCGCCCGGTCCTGGCAGAAGCCGAGGACGGCGGTCGAGACGGCCGTGCCGAGCTGCGCGACGAGCAGGGTCGGCCGCCGCCCCCAGCGGTCGGCGAGCACCCCGCCCGCGACGGCGGCGATCGCCGAGCCGAGGCCGAAGAGCGAGGCCACCAGGCCGGCGTAGGCGGGGGAGAAGCCCCGGTCGCCGGTCAGGTAGAGGGCCAGGAAGGTCACCACGAAGCCGCCGAGGCGGTTCACCAGGGTCGACGTCCACAACCACCAGAAGGCGCGCGGCAGACCGCCCACCGCCTCCGAGACGGTGCTGCGCAGACGGACGGCGGCGGACATCGGCGGCTCCCGGGCAGGGCGGACCGGCGCGTCCGGGCAGGGGTGGGCCGCCGGGCGACGCAGGTAAGTGGCACAAGTGGTATCCGAACATTACCCGGGATGAGACGGTCGGACCAGCGGATAAACGGCTCCTCTAAACTGGCGCCCATGGCTGACACGACCTACCGACTCATCCTGCTCCGCCACGGCGAGAGCCAGTGGAACCAGAAGAACCTCTTCACCGGATGGGTCGACGTCGACCTCAACGAGAAGGGCGAGAAGGAGGCGGCCCGCGGCGGCGAGCTCCTCCTTTCCGAGGGGATCCTCCCCGACGTGGTGCACACCTCCCTGCTGCGCCGCGCCATCCGCACCTCCCAGATCGCGCTCGACAAGGCCGACCGCCACTGGATCCCGGTCAACCGCAGCTGGCGCCTCAACGAGCGCCACTACGGCGCCCTGCAGGGCAAGGACAAGGCCCAGACCCTCGCCGAGTTCGGCGAGGACCAGTTCCAGCTCTGGCGCCGCTCGTACGACACCCCGCCGCCCGCGCTCGCCGACGACTCCGAGTACTCGCAGGCCGGCGACGCCCGCTACGCCGACATCCCGAGCGAGCTGCGCCCGCGCACCGAGTGCCTCAAGGACGTCGTCGAGCGCATGCTCCCGTACTGGTACGACGCGATCGTCCCGGACCTCGCCGCCGGCCGCACCGTGCTGGTCACCGCGCACGGCAACAGCCTGCGCGCCCTGGTCAAGCACCTGGACGGCATCTCCGACGAGGCCATCGCCGGCCTGAACATCCCCACCGGCATCCCGCTCGTCTACGAGCTCGACGCCGACTTCAAGCCGCTCAACCCCGGCGGCCGCTACCTCGACCCGGAGGCCGCCGCGGCCGCCATCGAGGCCGTGAAGAACCAGGGCAAGAAGTAAGTCCGTAGCGCCGAGGCCCCGTCCGGTCCGCCCGGGCGGGGCCTCGGCGTGTCCGGGCCCGCGGGCCGACGGTTCGTCAGGTCGGTTCTGTCGCAGACTGGTTCAGACCATTGACGGGAGTGGCGGGCCGCTCCTAGCGTGGTGGTCCAGACCTGGCGCGAGCACGCCAACCCCCACCGCGCGCTGCCCGCCGGGCGTTCACGCACACGCACACTCCATCCACCCCCACGGAGGGAGCACCATGCGCAAGCGTCACATCCTGGCGGCCGTCGCGGCCGCCGCGGCCGTCCCCCTCGCCACCGCGGTCCCCGCGTACTCGCACGGCTGGATCACCACACCGCCGAGCCGGGCCGCCCTGTGCGCCGCCGGCACGGTCGCCAACTGCGGCGACATCCGGTGGGAGCCGCAGAGCGTCGAGGGGCCGAAGGGCTTCCCGGCCAAGGGCCCGGCCGACGGCACCCTCTGCGCGGGCGGCAACAGCCGCTTCGCCCAGCTGGACGACCCGCGCGGCGGCGCCTGGCCGGCCACCAGGGTGAGCGCCGGCCAGCGGCTGACCTTCACTTGGAAGTTCACCGCCCGGCACGCGACCACGCAGTTCCGCTACTACCTCACCAGGCCGGGCTACAGCGCGGGCAGCAGGCTGACCCGCGCCAACATCGACTCCACGCCCTTCCTCACCGTCCCCTACAACGGCGCCCAGCCCCCCACGACGCTGAGCCACACCGCGACCCTGCCCTCCGGCCGCACCGGCCACCAGGTGGTGCTGGCCATCTGGGACGTCGCGGACACCGGCAACGCCTTCTACCAGTGCATGGACGTCACCTTCTGACGGACGCACCCGGTCCGCCGTGCGATGGACCGCGGACATGCGCGGGCCCCGCCCGGGCGGCGTGACATCGCCGTCCGGGCGGGGCCCGCGGTGTCAGTGGCCGCCGCAGCAGCCCCCGTCGGCGCCGCCGCACTGGCACGGGGCCCCGGACTGGCAGCCGCAACCGCAGCCCGGCCCGCAGCCGCAGCCCGCGGCGAGGACCGGCAGCAGCTTCACGGAGGGCACTGTGGCGGCGCGCGCCGCGGGCGTGGTCGGGTTCTGGTCGGCCTTCATCACGGTCGGGTCCTCCTCATCGACGGCTGTCGACGGCAGTCGACGGCGCACCACGGCACGCCGCAGCACCTGCGGGCATGCCCAGAACGAGTGAAAACCGGTCCCGGACGGGGCGTCAACGGGCGCGCGGAGGTAGGGCGCCCGCGCAGGCGTGCGCCCCTGCCCCCCGTGCCGCGGGTCACTCGGCCTGCTGCGCCGCCGTCTCCGCCGCGAACTCGTCCGCGTGCTCGCCGGTCACCAGGAAGACCACGCGCTTGGCCACCGACACCGCGTGGTCGGCGAACCGCTCGTAGTAGCGGCCGACCAGGGTCACGTCGACCGCGGTCTCGATGCCGTGCTGCCAGCGGTCGTCCAGCAGGTGCGAGAAGAGCTCGCGGTGCAGCGCGTCGATCGCGTCGTCGTCCCGCTCCAGCTCCATCGCCGCGTTGGCGTCCTTGGTGGAGATCACCAGGCCGGCCTTGGCGACCAGGCGCTGGGCGAGCTGCCCCATCTCCAGCACGATCGGGTGCAGGTCGTTCGGCACCGCCGACTCGGGGTAGCGCAGCCGGGCCACCTTGGCCACGTGCCGGGCCAGGTCGCCGCAGCGCTCCAGGTCGGCGCTCATCCGCAGGCTGGTCACCACGATGCGCAGGTCCGTCGCGACGGGCTGCTGCCGGGCCAGCAGGTCGATCGCCCGGTTCTCCAGCTCGTGGTGGAGGTCGTTGACCTTCTCGTCGGCGGCGATCACGCTCTCCGCCAGCGCCAGGTCGGCGTCGAGCAGCGCGGTGGTGGCCCGGCCCATGGCGGAGCCGACCAGCCGGGCCATCTCGACCAGGCCGTCGCTGATCGAGTCCAGTTCCTCGTGGTACGCGTCGCGCATGCTCTCTCCTCCTGGCCGCCCGTCCCCCGTTCGAAGGGTCGGCCGGTCCGTCAGTAGCTGTGTCGGTGGCGGTGCCGACCGGTCCGCCCGCGAGGACGGCCGCTGCTGGTGGCGCGAATGGTAGCCGCGTCACCGCCCGCACGGGCTTGCGTCGACAACACTGCGCCGCCCGGGCGACCACGCACGACCCCCGCAGTGAACCAGTAGAGGACTGAAGGTGAATTCTCGGCAACGTCCGGCCGATCCCTTGATCGCACCCTGGGGGAGCGCGCCCGACGTGCGCTTAGGCTGAGTGACATGGACGTGAATGTGGCCACCGCCGCTGCCTGCGCCATAGCCGGGCTCGGCGTCGGTCTCACGGCCGCCATCGCCTTCCGTTGGAGCGAACGCGAGCAGGCCCGCGGCACCACCCCCCGGGGCGGCGCCGCCGGCCGGACCGGCTCGGGCGGGCTCCTGGCGTACGAACCCCCGCTGCCACCCGGCGTGGACACCGTGCTCTCCGTGCTGCGCTCCTGCGCGATCGTGCTCGGCGAGGGCGACGAGGTGGTCAAGGCCAGCTCCGCCGCCTACTCGATGGGTCTGGTCCGAGGCGGTGCGATGGCCGTGGAACAGATGCTCACGCTCGCCCGGGCGACCCGCCGCGACGGCGAGATCCGCCAGGCCGAGCTGGAGGTGCCCCGGCCCGGCGGCGCCCGCACGGCCGAGCCGCTGGCCGTCTCCGTGCGGGTCGCCCCGCTCGGCTCCCGGCTGGTGCTGGTCCTCGTCGAGGACCTCACCGAGCGGCGCCGGATCGAGGCGATCCGCCGCGACTTCGTGGCCAACGTCTCGCACGAGCTCAAGACCCCGGTCGGCGCGCTGTCGCTGCTCTCCGAGGCCGTCGCGGACGCGTCGGACGACCCGGAGGCCGTCCAGCGGTTCGCCGGCCGGATGCAGATCGAGGCGACCCGGCTGGCCAGCCTCGTCCAGGAGATCATCGACCTCTCCCGGGTCCAGGACGACCAGCGGCTGGTCGACCCGGAGCCGGTGCCGGTCGACGAGCTCATCGCCGAGGCGATCGACCGCTGCCGCCAGCCCGCCGCGGCCAAGCAGATCCTGATCGCCGCCGGCGGAACCGGCGGCCTCTACCTGCACGGCAACCGCGGCCAGCTCGCCGCCGCTCTCGGCAACCTGGTCGAGAACGCCGTGAACTACAGCCCGCCGCGGACCAGGGTGGCGATCGCCACCCGCCGCATCTCCAGCGCCGCCGCACTCGGCGAGGCCGAGGGCGAGCTGATCGAGATCTCGGTGACCGACCAGGGCATCGGCATCTCGGAGAAGGACCGCGAGCGCATCTTCGAGCGCTTCTACCGGGTGGACCCGGCCCGCTCGCGGGCCACCGGAGGAACCGGCCTCGGCCTCTCCATCGTCAAGCATGTCGCGGCCTCCCACCGCGGCACCGTGGCGGTGTGGAGCGTGGAGGGCCAGGGATCCACCTTCACCCTGCGGCTCCCGGCCGGGCAGCCGCCCGCCGGCAACCGCGAGACCGTGCCGCCGACCGAGGCGGGCCGGACGACCGACAACACCGCACCGCACCCCCTTCCTGCCCCGGAGGCCCGATCGTGACCCGAGTACTGGTGGTCGAGGACGAGGAGTCGTTCAGCGACGCCCTCTCGTACATGCTCCGCAAGGAGGGATTCGAGGTGGCCGTCGCAGCCACCGGCCCCGACGCCCTCGAGCAGTTCGAGCGCAACGGCGCCGACCTTGTGCTGCTCGACCTGATGCTGCCGGGCCTGCCGGGCACCGAGGTCTGCCGCCAGCTGCGCGTCCGCTCCAACGTCCCGGTGATCATGGTCACCGCGAAGGACAGCGAGATCGACAAGGTCGTCGGTCTGGAGATAGGCGCTGACGACTACGTCACCAAGCCCTACTCCACCCGCGAGCTGGTCGCCCGCATCCGCGCGGTGCTCCGCCGCCGCGGCGAGGACGGCAACGGCAACGGCGACGGCAGCGGCCCGGGCGCGCTGGAGGCCGGCCCGGTCCGGATGGACGTCGACCGGCACGTGGTGACGGTGGACGGCGCCAAGGTCGACCTGCCGCTGAAGGAGTTCGACCTGCTGGAGATGCTGCTCCGCAACGCGGGCCGGGTGCTCACCCGGATGCAGCTGATCGACCGGGTCTGGGGCGCGGACTACGTCGGCGACACCAAGACCCTGGACGTCCACGTCAAGCGGCTGCGCGCCAAGATCGAGCCGGACCCGGGCGCGCCGCGCTACCTGGTCACCGTCCGCGGCCTCGGCTACAAGTTCGAGCCGTAGGCCGGGCGCGCCGGACACCCCGGACATGCCGACGGCCGAGGGCCCCGCCTGGTGCGGGGCCCTCGGCCGTCGTGCTGCGTGCGCGCGGTGCGCGGCGGATCAGTGCGCCGAGGCGCTCGCCGTCGCGGTCGCCGAGCCGGTGGCGGTGGCGGTGGCCGAGCCGGACGCGGTGGCGGACGGCGAACCGGTGGCAGTGGCCGAGGCGCTCGCCGAGCCGCTCGCGGAGGCCGAGGCGGAGGCCGACGGCTTGGCGGTGTGCTCGGGCGCCTTCGGGCCGAAGGACGCGTACAGGCCGGTCGCCGGGACGACGCCCACCGGGAGGCCCACCTTGCCGGCGGTCTTGAAGGAGAAGTCGGTGTCGGCGTAGCCGCCGATCGGGAGCTTCGCCGAGGTCAGGTGCGCGAGCGGCTGGCCCTCGCCGCCGATCAGCACCGAGCCGCCGGCCGGGACGACGATCTCGGTCACGGCCGCGCCCTTGGCGTCGGTGAAGGTGGCGGTGCCCGCGCCCTCCACCGTCACGGACTGCAGGACCTCGGGGGTCGAGCCGGTGTTGGCGATGTTGACCGTCAGGTTGACCGGGCCGGCCTCGTCCGAGGAGGCGCCCTTCTCGGTGACGAGCAGGACGTTGTTGAGACGCAGGTTCTGGCCGATCGAGGTCGCCGCGTTGTCGGGCTTGATCTGCAGGGTCTCCGCCTGGTTGCCGGCCGAGCAGGCGGACAGCGGCACAACGGTGGCGAGGACGAGGGCGGCGATCGCGCCGCGTCGAAGGCTCCGGCTCACGGCGGCGACTTCTCCTTGGATGTGGATCACGGATGTGGATCACGTGGGGTGGTCAGCGATCAGACTACCGACCGCTTACGCCCGCCTCCCACGGGGTGGCCCCGTGTCGCGGCGCTCCGTCCGTACGCACCCGTAGAGATGTCCCGCCGCCGATCCCGGACGTCCACGAACCGGGCCAGGTCGCACGGGTCCTGTCGGCCCGGCCGCCCGGTAACGGTTGGGACACGGCGCCGAAGAGGACGAAAACTCAAGATCCAATCATGGTTTCGGCAGTGTTGCCAGAGGTTTCGTCGAGCTGTCGTACCGCCTCCGACCTGCGGGAAGCCCACCTCGAACACCGGTCGCAGCACGTCATGGGGGTGGTTGTCAAGCCCTGAGACCCGCCCTGACCTGCGAAAACGCCCTTCGGGTGCGCCGAGAAGCGTGTTATTCTGGAAAGCCACGGAAGGGGTCCTGTCACATGACGTTCAAGGTTGGCGACACGGTGGTCTACCCCCATCACGGGGCCGCGCTGATCGAGGCCATCGAAACTCGCCAGATCAAAGGTGTGGACAAGACCTACCTGGTGCTCAAGGTGCAGCAGGGAGACCTGACACTGCGTGTGCCCGCCGAGAACGCGGAGTTCGTCGGCGTGCGCGACGTGGTCGGTCAGGAAGGTCTGGACCGGGTCTTCGAGGTGCTGCGCGCGCCGTACACCGAGGAGCCCACGAACTGGTCCCGTCGCTACAAGGCGAATCTCGAGAAGCTCGCTTCGGGCGATGTCATCAAGGTCGCCGAGGTCGTTCGCGACCTGTGGCGCCGCGAGCGCGAGCGCGGGCTGTCGGCCGGTGAGAAGCGGATGCTCGCCAAGGCCCGGCAGATCCTGGTCAGTGAACTCGCGCTGGCCGAGAACACCAACGAGGACAAGGCGGAGACGCTGCTCGACGAGGTCCTCGCCTCCTAAGCGGCTTCGCAATGCCCAGCGCCCGATGCCGGCGCGCGATCCCGGTCACACGGCTGACCGGGTCGTTCTCCGGCACCTCGGGCGCTTCGGCGTGTCCGCCGGCGAACTGCTCGCCGGCTGCACCGGCGCACCCGCGTACAGACGCCCCGCACGGCCGACCGCACCCCGGTCGTGCGCCGGTGTGGCGCGCGGGGGTGTCGGACTCGTCGGAGCGGTTTGGCTAACGTGCAGTCGGAAGGGGTCCATCGCGCACGCCGTGCGGCGCACGCCATGGCCATACCCACTTCGCCGAAGGAGCGAAACCTGAACGGGTCAGCAGCAGTTGCAGCGGCGGTGGTGCCCGCCGCCGGGCGCGGGGAGCGGTTGGGGCCCGGCGCCCCCAAGGCCCTGCGCGAACTCGGCGGGGTGCCCCTGCTGGTCCACGCGGTCAGGGCGCTGGCCCGCAGCCGGGCCGTGGGCCTGGTCGTGGTCGCCGCGCCGCCGGACGGGGTCGCCGAGGTCGTCGCGCTGCTCGACAGCCACGGCCTCGACGGCAAGGACGTCCGGGTGGTCGCCGGCGGCGCCGACCGGCAGGAGTCCGTCCGGCTCGGACTCGCGGCCGTCCCCGAGGAGGTCGACATCGTGCTGGTGCACGACGCCGCCCGGCCGCTCGTCCCGGTCGAGGTGGTGGACGCGGTCGCCGCCGCCGTCCGGGCCGGCGCCGACGCCGTCGTCCCCGCCGTGCCGCTCGCCGACACCGTCAAGCGGGTCGATCCGCAGGCGCCCGGCGTGCCCGAGCCGGTGCTGGAGACCCCGGACCGCTCCGCGCTGCGCGCCGTGCAGACCCCGCAGGGCTTCCGCCGCTCGGTGCTGCACGAGGTGCACGAGAAGGCCCTCGCCGAGGAGTCGGCCGGCGCCCTGCCGCCGGTGACCGACGACGCCGGGCTGGTCGAGCGATTCGGCGGCCGGGTCGTCGTGGTGCCCGGCCACGAGGAGGCCTTCAAGGTCACCCGTCCGCTGGACCTCGTGCTCGCCGAGGCGGTACTCGCCCGAAGGAGGGCCTCCGATGGCTTCTGACGCACCCGCACCGATCCTGCCGCTGGTCGGCATCGGCACCGACGTGCACGCCTTCGAGGCCGGCCGGCCGCTGCGGGTCGCCGGGCTCGACTGGCCGGACGCCGGCGACGGCCTGGCCGGCCACTCGGACGCCGACGTCGCCGCGCACGCCGCCTGCGACGCGCTGTTCTCCGCGGCCGGCCTCGGCGACCTCGGCGCGCACTTCGGCACCGACCGCCCCGAGTGGTCCGGCGCCGCCGGCACCGTGCTGCTGGCGGAGGCCGCCCGGATCGTCCGCGCAGCAGGCTTCGAGATCGGCAACGTGGCGATCCAGGTGATCGGCGTCCGGCCGAAGATCGGCAAGCGCCGCGCGGAGGCGCAGGCCGCGCTCTCCGCCGCGGTCGGCGCCCCGGTCGCGGTCTCCGGCACCACCACCGACGGACTCGGCCTGACCGGTCGCGCCGAGGGGCTGGCGGCGATCGCCACCGCCCTGGTCTACCGGACGCCCTGACGCCCCGCCGGCCCGCCCGGCCCCCGGGGCTGACGGGCCGTCGGCCGGGCCGGGCCGGGCGGCACCGGCCGGACGCGCCCGCGAAGCCGTGCGGCGGCGGGTGTCCCGCGCCGGGAAAGGTGGCGGGGCACCCCCGTCCGCCCACTACGCTTGACGCTGTGACCCTTCGCCTGTACGACACCAGCACCCGCCAGGTACGCGACTTCGTCCCGCTTGTACCGGGCTGCGTCTCGATCTACCTGTGCGGTGCCACCGTGCAGGCCCCGCCCCACATCGGCCACATCCGGTCCGGCCTCAACTTCGACGTGATGCGCCGGTGGTTCGGCTACCGCGGCTACAACGTCACCTTCGTGCGCAACGTCACCGACATCGACGACAAGGTGATCGCCAAGGGCCGCGAGTTCGGCATCCCGTGGTGGCAGATCGCCTACGCCAACGAACGCGCCTTCAACGACGGCTACACCGCGCTCGGCTGCCTCCCGCCGACCATCGAGCCGCGGGCCACCGGCCACGTGCCCGAGATGATCGAGATGATGCGCGGCCTGATCGAGCGCGGCCACGCCTACGCCTCCGAGGGCAACGTCTACTTCGACGTGAAGTCGCACCCGGACTACCTCGAGCTCTCCAACCAGAAGCTGGAGAACCTCCAGCAGCCGGAGAGCGAGGGCGAGACCGGCAAGCGCGACCCGCGCGACTTCGCCATGTGGAAGCGCGCCAAGGAGGGCGAGCCCAGCTGGGAGACCCCCTGGGGCCGCGGCCGCCCGGGCTGGCACCTGGAGTGCTCGGCGATGGCGCACAAGTACCTCGGCAGCGCCTTCGACATCCACGGCGGCGGGATCGACCTGATCTTCCCGCACCACGAGAACGAGATCGCCCAGTCCAAGGCCTTCGGCGACGAGTTCGCGGCGTTCTGGGTGCACAACGCCTGGGTCACCATGGCCGGCGAGAAGATGAGCAAGTCGCTCGGCAACTCGGTGCTGGTCTCCGACATGGTGCAGCGTTGGCGCCCGATCGTGCTCCGCTACTACCTCGCCTCCCCGCACTACCGCTCGATGATCGAGTACAGCGAGGAGTCGCTGCGCGAGGCCGAGACCGGCTTCGCCCGGATCGAGGGATTCATCGAGCGCGCCGTCGAGCGCTGCGGCAAGGTGGACGCCGCCCCCGAGGTGCCGCTCGCCTTCGCCGAGGCGATGGACGACGACCTCGGCGTCCCGCAGGCGCTGGCCGTCCTGCACACCGCCGTCCGCCAGGGCAACAGCGCGCTGACCGCGGACGACAAGGAGAGCGCGGTGGCGCGACTCGCCGAGGTCCGTGCGATGCTCGGAGTGCTGGGACTCGACCCGCTCGACGACTTCTGGGCCGGCGGCGCCCGCGGGAACGACCTGCACGGCGTGGTCGACTCGCTGGTGAGCCTCGTCCTGGACCAGCGCCAGGCGGCCCGGGAGCGCAAGGACTACGCCACCGCCGACGCCATCCGCGACCGGCTCGGCGCCGCCGGGCTGGCGATCGAGGACACCCCGTCCGGCCCCCGCTGGACGGTCAACCAGTAGGCCCCGCCCCCTCGGGCGGGACCGGCGAACAGTAGCCCCGGCCACGGGGCGAGCGTGGGCCGCAGCCGGTGCGAACCGGCTACGGCCCATCCTCATGACGAACCTCAAGACGTAGAAGAGACAGGAAGTACAGCCATGGCCGGCAACAGCCAGCGCAGGAACCGCCGCAACCCCGGGTCGAAGAAGGGCGCGAACGTCGGTACCGGCGGCCACAGCCGGAAGGCGCTGCAGGGCAAGGGCCCGACCCCGCCCGGCGAGGCACGCAAGGGTCACCCCAAGCAGCGCGCCGCCAACGCCGCGCTCAAGCGCGAGCGCGACGCCAAGTCCCGGGCCGGCATGCGCCGCGCCGGTGGCGGCGGCCGGGGCGGCCGCGGCGGTGCCGGCGCGGCCGAGCTGGTGGTCGGCCGCAACTCGGTGGTCGAGGCCCTGCAGGGCGGCGTGCCCGCCACGGCGCTGTACGTGATGCAGTTCATCGACACCGACGACCGGGTCCGCGACGCGTACCAGGCCGCCAACGAGCGCGGCGTCCCGCTCATGGAGGCCCCCCGCGCCCAGCTCGACCAGATGACCGGCGGCCTCAACCACCAGGGCCTGGTCCTGCAGGTCCCGCCGTACGAGTACGCGCACCCGGACGACCTGGTCGCCGCGGCCGCCGACGCCGGCCAGGACGCGCTGATCATGGCGCTCGACGGGGTCACCGACTCCCGCAACCTCGGTGCCGTGGTCCGCTCCGCCGCCGCCTTCGGCGCGCACGGCGTGGTCATCCCCGAGCGGCGCGCGGCCGGCATGACCGCGGGCGCCTGGAAGACCTCCTCCGGTGCCGCCGCCCGGCTGCCCGTCGCCCGCGCCACCAACCTGACCCGTGCCCTGGAGGCCTACCAGAAGGCCGGCCTGATGGTGGTCGGCCTGGCCGCCGACGGCGAGTCCGAGATCGGCGACCTCGACGCGCTCACCGGCCCGGTGGTCATCGTGGCCGGCTCCGAGGGCAAGGGTCTCTCCCGGCTGGTCTCGGAGACCTGCGACATCCGCGTCCGCATCCCGATGCCGGGCCAGACCGAGTCGCTGAACGCCGGCGTCGCCGCGGGCATCGTGCTCTACGAGGCCGCCCGGCTGCGCGCCCGCCGCTGATCGGAGCGCCCGCACCGGCGCCGCTCGTCCGGAACGGACAGCTTCGTGGGAGGAACCGATCGGGTCCGGCCGGGCCCGATCGGTTTTCTCATGATCACTTCAAATCGGCGCCGGGAATCCACCCGGGAGAGTGTCCTCCGGGCCCGTCACCCGGTTAGAGGGGTGTGGACACGAGAACACCTCGGCGCCCGGGGCAGGGCGGCACGGCGGGGATAGACCCCGGTCCGGGCCTCAGCACGGTCAGGGTGCCGTCCGATCCCGCGAAGCTCAGCAGCACCCAGGCCAGCTTCCGCATCCGGCTCGCCGAGCCGGTGGCCCCCATGATCGACGTGCCGCTCGGCGCGGCCTTCGGTGACCCGTACGGCCTGCGGGCCGGGGCGTCCGGCTTCGGCGCCCGCCCCCTGGTCACACCGCAGGTCGTGGTGCCGAGCACCCAGATCCCCGCCCTCGCGGGAGTGGGCGCGGCGCCCCGGCGCAAGGGCCGGGTCACCACCGTCACCTGGAGCGGCCAGGCGGCGCCCGGCGACGTGGCCGCCACCCGGCTGCTGGAGGCCGTCCGGCTCACCACCGTGCCCGCCCCTGCGGGCGCCCCCGGGCACGGCCCCGGCGCCGCGGGACCGGGCGGCTACGGCACCAACGGCGACGACATCCAGCCGCTGCACGGCGTACCGCGCCAGGCGGGCCCGCCGTCGCTGCCGTACGAGTCGGTCACCCGGGGCTGGACACCCAGCGGCGACCTGCCCGAGGTGTCCGCCACGGCCGGCCCGGCCGACGTCCGGCACGCCTGGTACCCGGGCCGTCGGGTCGACCTCGGCCTGGTGCTGCTGCCGCTGCGCGTGGTGCTCGGCTCGCTCTCCGTCTACGCCGGCTTCAGCAAGCTCTGCGACCCGGTGTACTTCGACGGCGGCGAGCGCGGCTCGATGATGCGCTGGCTCTCCTCGCTGCACCCCTGGAAGGTCGCCGAGCCGCTGCTCGCCTTCGCCATGAACCACCCGGTCGGCGCCGGGCTGGGCGTGGCGTTCACCGAGATCGTGGTCGGTGTCCTCACCGTCCTCGGCCTCTGGCAGCGGGTGGCCTCGGCGGCGGCGATGACGCTCTCCGCCGCGCTGCTCTTCACCGTCAGCTGGCGGGCGGTGCCGGTGTACGACACCCCCGACCTGATCTTCCTGGCGGCGTGGAGTCCGCTGCTGATCGCCGGGGCGCCGTTCGGCTCGCTGGACGGCCGGATCGCCCTCGACGCCTGGCGGCAGTACGGCCCCGACGCGCCGCAGGCGGTCCGCCGCCGGGTGCTGCGGCGCAGCTCGGTGGTGGCCGCGGTGGTCGTCGGACTGACCCTGCTGATCGGCTCGATGCTCGGCGCGGCCGTCCGCACCGGCAGTGGCACCGGCCCGGCGCCGGTCAAGCCACCGACCGACTACGGCTCCCCGCTGTGGCCGGGCAGTGGCACCGGCGGCTCGCCGTCCCCGACGCCGAGCCCCACGCCGACGCCCAGCAAGTCCGCCTCCCCGTCGCCCTCCGGGAAGGCCTCGCCCTCCTCCACCAAGGGCGGCAAGGCCAGGTCGACCAAGTCGGGCAGCACCGCCGGCAGCAGCGGCGGGCCCGGCCGGACGGGCAGCACCCGCGGCACCTCCACGGGCGGCGGCACCGGCGGCGGCTCCACCCCGCGGCCGGGCAGCAGCTCCGGCCTGATCGGCGGCGTCCTCGGCAGCGGCCCGCTGGGCGGGCTCCCCGCCCTCGGCATGGACCGGCCCGGCGGCTCGCCGACGACGGCCTGAGACGTCTGACGGGCACCCGGTGCCCGGCGCGGACGGCGGAGGGGCCTCCCACCGATGTGTGGGAGGCCCCTCCGCTCTTCTGTGGCTGTACGGCCCGCCGGCGCCGGGCTACGGAGTGTCAGTCGTCGGACGGCCGGCCGGCCGCGGCGAGCTCCTTGGCGGCCTCGGTGAGGTCCTTCACGGTGTCGATCGCCCGCCAGTAGCAGCCCTGCGGCAGCTGGTAGCCGGCCAGCTGCTTCGCCCGGGCCAGCTGCGGGAAGGTGGTCCGCTCGTGGTCGCCGACATCGGGCAGCAGCGCCCGGAAGGACGGCCCGAAGACGTACAGGCCGGCATTGATGAGGAACGGCGACGGCGGGGCCTCGACGAAGTCCAGCACGTTGCCGAACCGGTCCGTCTCCACCGCGCCCCACGGGATGCGCGGCCGGGCCAGCGCCAGCGTCGCCACCGCGGCCCGCTCGTGGTGGAAGGCGGCCATCTCGCGCAGGCTGAACCGCGTCCAGATGTCGCCGTTGGTGGCGAACCAGGGCTCGTCCGGGCGGGGCAGTGCGGCGGAGGCGTACTTGAGGCCGCCGCCGCGGCCCAGCGGCTCGTTCTCGACGACCGTGCGGACCCGCAGCGGCAGGTCGGTGTCGTCCAGCCACGCCTGCAGCACCTCGGCGAGGTGGCCGCAGGAGATCACCACATCGGTCACGCCCTCGGAGGCCAGCCAGGACAGCTGGTGGCCGACGATCGGGATGCCCGTGCCGGGGATCTCCACCAGCGGCTTCGGACGGTCGTCGGTGTAGGGGCGGAGCCGGGAGCCCTGCCCGCCGGCCAGGATCACCGCCTGGGTGACGGCGGGTGCGGCGGCCAGGGTGACGGGGTCGGCGGCGGCCGCGAGTTCCGCGGCCATGTCGGCGGGCGTCTGGTCAGCGGTCATAGCGAGAACAATAGGCTCAGCCCGGAGCGGGCCCCACGGGTTCGGCGCCACTGTGTCGCGAAGTGCCGCCGGATCCGACGGCGAACCCGAACCCGCGCACCCGAACCCGACGGCGCCGCGCCCGCCGGAGAACCGGGGGAACGGCGCCGTCGGGCGGTGCCGGGGGCTCGGAGGTCAGGCGGTGACGCCTGCGGCGAAGGAACCGTCGCAGACCGGGCGGGCGAACGAGCGGGCCCGCTGCGCGTCGCCCCGGTACTTGCGGACCGCGGCACGGCCCAGCTCCGAGGCGAGCTCGGTGCAGTACGGGGTCAGCGAGGGCTTCTCGCGCATGGTGCGCTCCAGCAGGTCCAGCGCGGTGCCGGGGTTGTGCGCGTCGAGCTCGGCGAACAGGTCCGAGCGCAGGGCGTCCCGGGGGCTCTCCGCGGTGCCGGCGGAGGTGCGGCCGATGCTGCCGTCGCTGCTGGACGCCGCGACCACCTGCTGGTCGAGCCCCGTCGGCGGAGCCCACGGAACCCGGGTCACGGCGAGAGTGCCGGTGGTCACCAGGATCACCGGCAGGGTGAGGGCCACGGTCTGGCCGATACGGCGTAGGAGCTGCTTCACGCCTCAGGAGCGTAGCGGCGGGTGGCGGAAAGGTCGCGCTCCGTTACACCATTGAGTGACCGGTGTCCTGTTTTGTTCCGTCAGCCGGTTGACGGCCGAGCGGCCGGACGGGTGGTCCCGGGCCGGAGCGGGCGGGAGCGGGCGGGAGCGGGCCGGAGCGGGCGGGAGCGGGCCGGAGCGGGCGGGAGCGGGCCGGAGCGGGACCGGCCCGGCGACCTGCCGCGGACGCGCCGGGGCCCCGGCGGAACGGTGTCCGCCGGGGCCCGGGTCGTACGGTGCGGGCACGCGGCCCGGTCGCCCGGGCCGTCGGCTCACTTGCTCAGGCGCAGGCCCGTGCTGGTGGAGAAGACGTGGGTCTCGCCGCCGGTCGGGACGATGTGGATCGTCTCGCCCTTCTGGGGGACCTGGCGGCCGTGGACGCGCACGACGATGTCGGTGTCGTCGCCGCCGATCTTGGTGGTGCCGTAGACGTAGCCGTCGGCGCCGAGCTCCTCGACCACGTTGACGGTGACCGCGACGCCCTCGATGCCGCCGCCGGAGACGATCTGGAAGTGCTCCGGGCGGATGCCGACCGTGACGGTCTTGTCGGTGCCGGCGCCGGCCAGGTCCTCTCGGGAGATGTTGATGACCGAGCCGCCGAACTTCACGCCGCCGTCGACCAGCGGGACCTCGACCAGGTTCATGGCCGGGGAGCCGATGAAGCCGGCCACGAAGACGTTGGCGGGCTTGTCGTACATGTGGCGGGGGGAGTCGACCTGCTGCAGCAGACCGTCCTTGAGCACCGCGACGCGGTCGCCCATGGTCATGGCCTCGGTCTGGTCGTGCGTGACGTAGACCGTGGTGATGCCCAGGCGGCGCTGCAGGCCGGCGATCTGGGTACGGGTCGAGACGCGGAGCTTGGCGTCCAGGTTGGACAGCGGCTCGTCCATCAGGAAGACCTGCGGCTCGCGGACGATCGCGCGGCCCATCGCGACACGCTGGCGCTGACCGCCGGAGAGCGCCTTCGGCTTGCGGTCCAGGTAGTCGGTGAGGTCGAGGATCTTCGCGGCCTCCTCCACCTTCTGGCGGATCTCGGCCTTCGACACGCCCGCGATCTTCAGGGCGAAGCCCATGTTGTCGGCGACGGTCATGTGCGGGTAGAGCGCGTAGTTCTGGAACACCATGGCGATGTCCCGGTCCTTCGGCGGCAGGTGGGTGACGTCGCGGTCGCCGATGCGGATGGCGCCGCCGTTCACGTCCTCCAGACCGGCCAGCATGCGGAGGCTGGTGGACTTGCCGCAGCCGGACGGGCCGACCAGGACGAGGAACTCGCCGTCCTCGACGTGCAGGTCCAGGGCGTCGACGGCGGGCTTGGTGCCGCCGGGGTACAGGCGGGTCGCCTTGTCGAACGTGACAGAAGCCATGGCTGTGCTCTCCTTCACCGGCAGGAACGTGCCGGACGATCCGAGTAAAGGCTGGATTGTCGAGGCCCGGACGCCGCGTTCAGGAGTCGAACGGGGGCAGGGCTCCCCGCGACCGTACCCGTACGTTCATCCGGTTGTCAGCCCCCGCCGGTGGCCGAATTCGGCATCAGTCGGATCACAAGCCGGACACACCGCCCAAATCACGTGCACGGCACCCCGTCCCACCGGCCAAAACCAACGGCGCCGCCCCGCACCGGCCCGCTACACTGCCCGTGGTGCCGCCGTGGTCCGCCGCGGACGGTCACCGCGCCTCCTTAGCTCAGCTGGCCAGAGCACCGCTCTTGTAAAGCGGGGGTCGTCGGTTCGAACCCGACAGGGGGCTCGCCTATACGGGCAGGTCAACGGCTTGCCGAACGCGAAAGGCCCCGGACCGGTGACGGTCCGGGGCCTTTCGACATCTCAAAGTGACATCAGCGGGCGGGGCGCCGGCGCTTCAACAGCCGGTCCATGTGGCTCATGGCCTCCCGCTGATGTGCCTGCACCACGTGCGCGTAGATCTCCATCGTGACCGCGATCTGGCTGTGCCCGAGGATCGCCATCAGGTCCCGCGGCTGCACGCCGGCCGCGGCGAGCAGGGTCGCGCAACCGTGCCGGGTGTCGTGCAGCCGGACCGGCGGCAGCGCCTCGGCCGCCGAGATCCGGGTGAACGACCGGCTGAGGTTCCGCGGCTCCACCGGCCGCCCGCTTGCGGTGGTGAACACGAACTCCGAGACGTACCAGCCCTGCCGGTCGGCGAGGCGCCGGCGCCGCTGCTCGGCCTGCCGCATCCGCTGCCACCGGAGCGGGGCCACGCACATCAGCGGCAGCGGGATCACCCGCACCCGCCGCGACTTCGGGCTGTCCGCGTACAGCTCGCCGCCGACCCGCTGGAGCTGCTGGCGAACCGTCAGCGTGCGGTTCTCCAAGTCGATGTCGCGCCAGTGCAGTCCCAGGATCTCGCCGCGCCGCAGACCGAGCGCCACGGCCAGGACGAACGCCGGGTACAGCGCATCGGTGCGGGCCCCCTCCAGGAACAGCAGGGTGTCGTCGAGGCTCCACGGCCGAGTCTCGCGGTACTGAACTCGCGGAGCCTGCACCAGCTTGGCGACGTTGCGCGTGATCAGTTCGTCCCGCACCGCCGCCGACAGGGCAGTCCGCAGCACCAAGTGCGACTCCTTGGCGGTGGCCGCCGACACCCTCTTGGTCACCGTGGCGATCAGCCGACGGACGTCGGTCGTCCCCACGCCCTCCAGGGACTTGGAGCCGAGCACCGGCAGCAGGTGCAGCCGGATGTGCATGTCGTACTTGTCGTAGGTGGTGCGCTTCCGGTTGGGCTTGATGAAGTGCTCCAGCCAGTACGGCAGCCACTCGGAGAGCTTGGCCGAGCGGGTCGGAGTCGGGATGTTCTGGCGGTCTCGTCGCACCAGCTCCTGGCGCTTCTCGTCGCACTCCAGCCAGGTCTTGCCGTAGACGTACTTGCGGGCCCGGGTGCCGTCGGGCTGCGGCACGTAGACGGCCGCCTGGTAGCGGCCGTCCTTGCGCTTGGTCACCGTGCCGGAGCCGTTGGGGTTCCGCTTCTTCGCCATCAGGCGTTTTCCTCCATCTTGGTGCGGATGTAAGCAGCGAGGGAGTCGGCAGGGATTCGCCGGCTGCGGCCCTCTGTGAAGGTGGCGAGTTTCTTGGCGCGGATGAGGTCGTAGACCTTGCTGCGGCTCATCCGGAGGGCGGCCATGACTTCGGGGACGGTGAGGACTTCGGGGATGGCGGTGGCCAAGGGTGGGTCCTTCCCGGTGCTGGGCGGGGGTGGAGAGCGCTGCGTGTGTGTCGGAGGTGGGGATTTCTGCGTCACCGCGTCATCAGCGTCATCCGGGCTTCTGACCTGGGGTTTTGGGTGTCGCAGCGGCCGGGGTCTGCGTCACCAGTGCGTCACCGGCTGCGTCACCGTGACGCAGCCGGTGACGCAGGTGACGCAGGATGACGCAGAGCCAGCCGTCTGCGTCACTCCCAAAGCCGCAGGTCAGGGGCCGTTTTCTGGCGCGGGTGACGCAGGTGACGCAGCGTCTTCCTACTTAGAAAAAAAGAGGGGGGTGTCTGTAGGTAGTTAGGCGCCGCTCAGAGCGAAATGAGGGGCCGCTGCGCGGCGCGCTCTGGGGCGGTGCCGCCGCCGAACAGCAAGAGGAGCACCCCGCTCGGCCGCTGGTGCTCTTCTTGCTGTTCGGGCGGCGGCCCGGTCAGTGCAGCGGCGGCTGCTCGGGCGGCGGCGCGGGGGCCGGGCGGGTCATTTCGAGGTAGCGGCCCTCTTTCGTCCGGCCCGCTTCGATGAGCACCTGGCGGGCCGCCAACGTGGGCTGGAGGCGCTTGAGCCGGTCGGAGAGCACCTTGCCGGTGGTGGGCCAGCCCTTGGGCAGGGCCCGCAGGTCGTCCCCGGCGTAGACGCGGCCGAGGCACGCCAGCCACTCGGTCGAGGTCATGCGTTGTGCTGTGCCCGGGGTGATGGTGTCGGCGTGCTGCAGGACGGTCTGCGCGAGGAGGTCGCCCTCGATCACGTCGTCGTTCAGGTCGTCCAGGCTGGCCCGGTACGCGGCGAGCGCCCCGAGGCCGGTCGCCGTGTCGAGCTGCGCGCACAGGTGGGCGAAGTCCGCCATCCGCAGGTCGGTCGGGGTTTCCGCCTCCACCGCCCGGACTTTGACGGTGAGGTCGAGCAGCGAGCCGAGGACGACGGGCAGCACCTCGGCGTACTCCGCCCACAGCTCCGCCTCGGTGCGGCGGACGGCGGGCCGCTCCAGCCGCAGCGGCAGGAGCCGCTCGGCGAGGTCGGGCCGGATGACGCCGACGTCGATACCGGTCAGCAGCATCGGGCGGCGGTAGCCCACGCGGAAGACGTCGCCGTCGGTGAACAGGGCACGCTTGACGTTTTCGGCCCCGGTCACGATGCAGCACATCGCATCCGACATGTCCGGGGTCATGTGGGAGAGGTTGTCCAGGGCAGTGATCCACCCAGCCGCCACGGCGGCGAGCAGGTTCTCCTCGTCCTTCGGTGCCCGGCGCAGGTCGCCACTCATGCCCTCGATGATCCGCATGAGCATCCGGCCGGCGGTGGACTTGCCCGCGCCTTGCGGGCCGGTGAGGAACGGGGCCGGGACCGGCACGGACGGGCCGAGGCAGCCGATCAGCCACGCCATGGCCAGGCACTCGGAGCTGGCGTTGGCGAAGTTGCACAGCCTAAACAGCAGGTCGATGCCCTTGCCGTAGGTGTCCTTCTCGGGCACCGGCAGTTCGCCGGTGAGCTGGGTGCGCCGCCAGCACACCTCCCGCGGGTCCGGGACCGCGAGGTCCCAGCCGGTGGGGTGGATGCGCACCGACAGGCCGTCGGCCCGGCCCAGGTCCAGCCACGTCGCCCCGTCGAACCCGGGCGCCACCCGGATGTGAACCGGCCGCACCTCCTCCGCGAGTGCGAGGGCCTCGATCAGGTCCAGCGCCTCCTTCAACGTGGTGCCGTTGAACACCCCGACGCCGTCCCGGTACAGGTTGACCATGAGCTCCTGCCGGTGGCTGCCCGTGGTGCCCTGGGAGCGGATCGGCCGGGCCACCGGGTGGCCGTTGCGCTGCGCGTACACGGTCCCGTCGGCGGTCCGGAAGTACCGGAAGTGCGCCTGCGCGTAGTCGGCGATGACCTCGCGGGCCGGGGTCTTCTCCTCGTCGGCCACGGTCACATCCCCAACCGGGTCAGGGCGTTGGCCCACGCGTCGGTGCAGTGCCTGGGCGATTCGCCCTTGGCCTGCGCGGCGGCGAACAGCCGGGCGGTGTGCGCTTCGGTCAGGCAGCCGCACCGGCCGTGCGTGGACAGCACCGCGAGGAACGCGCCGAACACGGTCGCGTGCACGCCGGTCGACGCATCGGTGATGCGCTGCTCGGCCATGGCGATGCCGCGCTCCAGGTAGGTCGGCGTGCGGTGCGGGCACCTTCCGCTCCCGGCCGGGGCGGGCACCGTGACGGGCGTCGGCCGGGCCGGGGCGGGCTCCCGCACCACGAGGGCGCGGACGGTGTCCGGGAGGGCGGTGAGGGTGCCGGTGCCGGGGCCGAGCCACCGCGCGTAGGACATCAGCGACTTGATGTCCACGTCGGGCCGCACCTTGTTGGCTGAGGGCATGGCGCCCCGGTAGAGCCAGTGCTCGCCGCGGGTGGTGGCGACGGTTCGGGTGGCCGGCAGAGCCTTGCGGGCCCAGGTGATGGCGTCCGCGTTGTCGAGGTCGACGACGGTCAGGCCGGCGCCGCCGGGGTGGTAGGCCACCGCTGCCGCCTCGCGCCACGCCCGCGCCCACGCGGGCGAGTTGATGACCTGGGGGTCGGTGCTGGCGGCGGCCCAGCCGTGGCACGGGGCCGGGCAGGTGCAGGGGCCGGGGGTCTTCATGTTCGGCCGGCCGCCGCACGCGTTGTTCGCGCAGTGCCGGCAGTTGCCGAACGGCACCTTCCCGGCGCGCAACGGCAGCACGGGCACGCCGTGCGGCGCCAGGGAGATAGCCGTGGTCAGGTGCTCTCCCCGAACGTCGGTCAGTTGGGTCATGCTGGAGGTCTCCAGTTCTCTATGACAGTGCTGGATGGGCGGCGGCCCCGGTCCTGGCCGGGAGGGGGCCGCCGTCGTCGTTCATTGCGTTCTCGGCGCAGACCTTGTGCGAGGGCCTGCGCTGCTCGTTCCGCAGTGGGGTGGGACGGCCGCACCAGCGGCACGGGCGGTCGCCGGTACGGTCGTAATGCCGGGCGTCGCGCCAGTCGAGAAATGACTCGGGCACGGCGACGCCTAGGTCATGCAGTGGCCGGAGTCGCAGAGCCCGTCCGCGTCGTCGTCGAGGTCGAAGAGCGGGTCGACGCCGTCGGGGATGGCCTGGCGCAGAGGCCGGCCGAACTGGGTGAGGTAGACGGCGTTCTTGCCGAGCCCGGCCTGCCGGACGTTGAGGTAGTCCTCCAGCTGGCAGGCCCGCTCGAACAGCTCTGGCTCCGTGCGACGCATCTCGTGCCAGGTCTCCGGGCGCTTGAACGGGCAGAACCAGCAGCTGCTCTTCGGCGGGACCGGCAGCCCGGCCTCGCGGATCACCCGCGCGCAGTCGATCCTGCGCAGCCCGAGTCGCAGCAGCGGGTAGTCGATCCGCTCGTGCTTCTCCGCCTTGCGCTCGTTCGCGCGGTGGATCTCGTCCAGGCTGATGCCGATACCGACCCTGGCCGGCGCCTGTTCGGTGGCGCCGCGGCGCTTCAGCTCCCGGGCGATGGACTGGATCTTGTAATCGTGCGTGCAGGCCCGCTTGCCCGGCGCCCCGTTCTTGAATCGGACCGGGATCTTCAACGCCTTCGAGCCCTCGCGGGTGATCTCGCTGTAGAGGGTGCGGGTTTCCTTGGAGCGGACCATCACCCGGTGCAGCGTGGTCAGCTCGATCCCGTGGGCCTGCGCGAACGGCTTCGCGTACCGGTCCAGGTAGGTGAGGGTGGCGGGGTTCTCGGAGTCCTCGCCGACGTGCGCGAACAGGAAGGTGCGATAGTCCAGGTCGCCGCGAGCAGCGAGGACCAGGGCAGCCATCGACTGGACGCCGCCGCCGAAGGAGAACGAGCGGAGCGCGTTCGTGGGCGGGGCGATGGTGCTTGGGACGGGGAGCACGGGTGTCCTCTCTGGCAGTCGGGGCGAGAGGGCGGTTAGTGGCCGGTGGGGGTGAGCTCGTGGGTGTGGCACAGGACGGGGCCGATCAGCCAGCCGATCCGGTCGACGGTCCAGCGGCCGCCGGTGAGCGGGCCGGGCGGGACCTCGTCGACGATCCGGCCGGTGCGGCCGACGGCGCGGGGGTCGTCCTCGCAGGACGTGATCAGGACTTCGGTGTTGGCGGTGAACACGGTTCCTCCGGGTGTCTGGGAGGGAGGCAGGGGGCACTCCGGCGAGCCCGTTTGCGGGCGCTTCGGGGCACCTCGTATCGGTGGGTCCCTGCCTCCCTGTCAGGGAGTCTTTGCTGATCAGGGCAGGTGGGAGGGGTCAGGGAGGGGGTGAGGGAGATCTCCCTGTCTCCCTGCCGGTTCCCTCTACGCGAGACCGCCGTCGGCACTCTCGGCGGCGGCCTGTTCGTCCCGCTTGGTGATGGCCTGCTCGACCCGGGCGCGGGCGACGACCATCTGTCCGTCGGACTTGTACGGGGCGGCGCCGGCGGCCTCGAGGAGGGCCTTGAGGTCGGCGAAGGTCCACTCCCGGTACTCGCCGGGGTTGCGGGCGGCGAGCGCGGCCAGGACTTCCTGGGTGCGCATCCGCGGGGCGTCGCCGATCACGGCGGCGACGTCCGCGAGCGTGTCGACCTCCTGCTCGGGCCGTTCGATGGCGGTGAGGGTGGTGACGCCGGTGCGGCGGGCCTTGGCGCGGTCGGCGACCTCGGCGGCCTGCTCGCCGGAGATGAAGTGCGTGCGGATGGTGATGGACGACTGGCCGGGGGCGAGCTTCACGCCGTCGCCCGCGACGACGACGGTGCCCTTGTCGAGGCCTTGGCGGAGCTTGTGCGGGGCGGCGCCGCCGTTGACGGCCTTGTCCCCGAGGGCCATCCGGGCCTGCTCCTCGGTGCCGAGCACGAGCGAGGCGCGGATGTGCGCGCCCTCCCGTACGAGCTTGGGGAGGTTCTGGTCGGTGGGGTCCTGGGTGCCCTGCCACAGCACGACGTTGACGGCCCGTCCCTGGTTGTGGAGCTTGCGGGCGGCCATGAAGTAGCGGCTGGTGGCCTTCGTCCCGCCGTACGGGCGCTTGTCCTCGCCGACCGCCGGGCACATGAACGCCACCTGCGCCTCGTCGACCAGCAGCACGATCGGCCTAAAGCGCGGGTCGGTGCGGGCCATGTCGCGGGTGACGCCGTCGGTCGCGCCGGACTGCTCGAGCAGCGCGATCCGTCGCTCCATCTCCCGTACGCCCGCTTCGAGCATGTGGGTGGCCTCGATGACGTGGTCATCGGTCGGCCCCTGGATGAGGACGGTGGCCAGGCCGTCGAACATCCGCCAGTCGCCGACGCCCTTGAGGTCGGCGATCCGGAACTCCACCGACGTGTCGAGGGCCAGCCACAGGGCCAGGGCGCGCAGGCTGGCGGTCTTGCCCTGGTTGGACAGGCCGGTGATGAGCAGGTGCCGCTGCAGCAGGCTCAACAGCGCGGCGTCGCCGCGCAGGTCCTGCCCCCACGGGGCCCGGCCGTCGTACAGGTCGGCCTTGACGTCGGGGTCGGTGACCAGCGGGGACGGGCCGATCGGCTCGTCCAGCGCACCGGAGTCGGCGATCCACAGCCGCACGGTGCGGGCGGCCTGCGGGATCGTCACGAACACCTCGTGCTCGTGCCTCGACAGGTTCTCCGCCAGCTTCCGGCGGCGCTTTTGCACTTCGTCGGTGGAGACACCGGAGGGGAGGGTGACGTCGACTTCGACACCGCAGCCGGCGATCCGGATCGGGCCGAGCATCCCGGCCCCGGCGTCGCCCATCTCCTTGATGGCGTTGCGGAGCGGGGCGACGCCGAGGTCCCGCAGCGCGGTGACCACCACGGACGGGGTGATGGGGGCACCGTCGGTGCTGGTCTTCCCGGCGGGCATCGCCCACGCGGGGGCGGCCTGCCGGTGCCGGCCGATCGCCCACAACGAGGCCAGGAACAGCCACGGCCCGGCGACGGTCAGCGGGCCCCAGATGATGCCGATGAACACCACGACCCACCGGATCAGCTCGATCACGGTCATGGTCGGCACCACGATCTGGGAGATGTCCTTCTCCGCGATCGCCAGCACCACACCGAGGGCGAGCAGGGCGCCCTCCGCGGTGGCGACCCCGACCGCGGCCCCCTTGGCCACGTCCACGGGGGAGGTGATGAGGTCCATGCGGCGCTTGTGCCGGGCAGCGCGGAACGCGGCGGCGCGGGTCTCCCACTCCAGCACCTGCTCGGGCTGGCCGGCGGCCTCGGCGGCGCGCATCATCCGCTCGTAGCGGGCCAGCGTCCGGCCGTCCCACGCCCGCCGCGCGGCGATCCCGCCACCGGCGAGGACGTAGGAGCCGTGCCGGACCACGAACCGGCCCGTGCTGCGGGTGCGCTCGTGCGTGGCGAGCACGCGCACCGCGCAGCCCCCGCGCACCCATACCGGCACCCGCGGCACCACCGGGGCCGCCTGCTCCGTGGTCGGCATGGTGGGGTCTATCGGCTGGTCGGTGTCGGGCTTGAGCAGGTGGACCTGCGGCCGGGCGGCGCGGTGGGAGTCGAGGTCGTGGACGGTCCCGAGGACGGGGCCGGTGGCGGAGCTGTCGGTCATGATGGGACTTCTCCTGTCTGCTACTGCGGGTCAGGGGGCCCGGGGCGGCCGGCTGATGCTTGGCGGCTTGGCGGCCGCCCCGGGGCGTTGCTACTTCCTGCGGCGGTTGGCGTCGCGTTCGGCCTGCCGGGCCTCGGCGCGCACCCGGGAGTCCTCCTGGATGCGGTCCATCTGGGCCTCGACGCGGGTGGTGGACTTGCCTCGCTGTTCCAGCCGGTTGGCCTTCGCGCACAGCCGGAACAGGCGGGCGGCGTCGGCGACGTTGTCGGCGCCGAACTTCTCGTGGTCGAGTTCGAAGAACGACATGGGTGTGTCTCCTCAGTCGCAGTTGGTGCAGTCGGTGCGGGTGCAGGGCTGGCCGGTGGCGGCGCGCAGGCCGCCGAGGGTGGCGTTCATGAGGCCGTCGGCGATCCGGCTGCCGGTCTCGCTGCCGAGCTTTCGGCCGATCTGGTTCGCCTTGTCGGCGGTGGTGTCGAGGGCCTTCGCGGTGCGCTTGCCGAACATGTGTTCGATCTCCTTGGTGTGTGAGGGCCGGGGCTGTCCCGGCTCCCCACCCCCTCCCGGCATTCCGGGTGAGGGCGGGCAGCCGTCAGCCGCGGTGCATGTCGCGGATGATCCAGCGGATGACCAGGACCGTGACCGCCAGGGAGAGGGCGGCCATGCCGGCGGCGACCAGGGCCGCGGTGGTGGCCAGCAGCACCGGGATCAGCACCGCGGCGGCGCCGGCACCGGCGGCCACGTACTGCCCGACCGGCCGGGCCGCGGGCGGGGCGCCCTGCGGCGGCGGCGGGGTCGGGTGGCGGTGGGCGTTGATCTCAGCGACCAGGACGGCGAGCCGTTCCAGGTCGGCGGCGGGAAGATGCTCGTTCACAGGGCCTCCGATCAGTTTGCTGCGGCAGCAGCGTCCGGGACGGCGTGCAGGGTGCGGGTGTCGCGGGCTTCCTGGTAGCGGGCGGCGATCCAGCCGGCCGACCAGCCGGTCAGCTCCGCCGCGGTGCGCTGCGGCAGGCCAGACGCGCAGGCGGCCTTGGCGATCTCCCGGGCCCGCTCCTCCGGAAGGCGCTCGACGGCCGGGCCTCCGGACAGCAGCTCCGTGCGGGCCCGCTCGGCGGCCTCGCGCTCACGCTCCACCTGGGCGAGACGTTCGGCGTGAGCGCGGTGCTCACGCTCGCTCATCTCGCGCTCACGGCACTCGCGTTCGGCCCGCTCGGCGGCCTCCCGCCGGGCGGCCTCCTCGCGCTCCTCACGGGCGAGTCGGGCCTCATGCTCGCGCTGCTCGCGGAGTAGTTGGGCGTCGTGCTCACGGCGCTCACGCTCGCGCCGCTCGGCCGCCTCGAACTGCGCGAGGTGCTCCTCGCGCTCCTGCCGACGCTGCTCCTCCGCCAGGCGTTCCCGCTCCGCACGCTCAGCACGCTGGGCGGCGTCGCGGGCGGTGAGGGCGGCGGCGATTGCCCGCCGGTAGGCGAGGGAGGTCTCCGCGGTGACGATCAGCAGCAGCGGGGCCACCGCATGTACGGCCACCCCGACCGCGTCCCGCTCCAGCGCGGACAGAGCCACGTTGAGCAGGACCGTCATGAGACCGGTCATCCACCGCAGCACCGCCGGCCAGCGTCCGCCCTCGCCGCCGAGGCGGGCCAGGGTGCTGTCCATCCGGACCACGATCACCACCGCCGCATCCACCACCAGCGGCAGGATCGGCGCGGTCCACCGCCACCCGGGCGGGGTGTGACCGGCCATCAACGGGGTCACCGTGAGCACGCTGTAGAGCACCGCGCCGAACGTGATCGTCCACGTCCCCACGCTCAGCGCCCGCTCCGCAGAACGGACCTGCTCAGCGTTGATCGACTCCCTCACCGCGACCACCCGCCCCGCCGCGGTGAGCGCGCCGTGAGCGCCCTCACTGGGGCGCTCACGCGGCCACCCCCAGGACCGCCGCACGGCGGCGGGCCGCGGCCCGGCGGACGCCGGTGAGCGGCAGCGGCGCGGCGGCCATCAGGCGCTCGGCGTAGGCGGCCAACTCCCGGTCCTCCCGGCGCAGGTCCGTCAGCACCGCCATCGCCACGTCCATCCGGGCGGCGCGGTCGAGGACGGTCTCGCCGGGCACACCGGCGAACAGCTCCTCGTCCACGCCCAGCGCCAGCTCCGCGAACTCCTCGAAGTTCACGGCGCGCTGGCCTGCAACAATCGACTTCACGGGTCTACCTCTTCCAACCGAGTCGATAGGCCCCAGGGGCTGCCGCGCTCCGGCCAAGGAACGCGCGGCGGCCCCGCTCGCGGGCCCGGACCACTCGTCACGCACGAGTAGCCATGGGTCCCGGCCCGCCCGCAGACGGGGGGGCCGGTCACCAAAGTCACTCGTTCGTTGATCAGGCACGCTGTGGAGTTCTCAAGCACCGCACGCTTCCTTCAGGGGGCTGTCACCCCACCCCTCCGGGCGCATTTGCACAGGTCAGAGCAGCCCGAAGTAGGCCCCTCTTTTGCCGCCCCGCATCTCTCGGCTGCGACACTCTCAACATAGAGAACCTGCCTAGGCAGGTCAAGAGAGTTGGGTTTCTCGCGTGTGTTGGGCATCTGCCCTAGCATGGATGCATGAGCCTCGACCCGGATGACTCCCGCCCGCCGTATCAGCAGGTCAGCAGTTCTTTGCGGGCCTCGATCCTCACAAAGAAGCCTGGCTTCGAAACGGGCGACAAGCTTCCGTCCGGCCCTGAGCTCGCCAAGCGCTTCGGCGTGGCACGCGGCACGATCGACAAAGCCCTAGACCTGCTCAGGACCGAGGGGCTGATCGTGACCCGCCAGGGCAGCGGGTCCTTCGTGCGCGAGCGCACGTCACGACCGGTCGGTCTCCGCCCGCACATCGAAGCCGCCTTCGAGCAGAAGCAGGTGACGCTGGACTTCGCCGGCTTCTCCAGCGAGACCCTTCACAATGCCCTACAGGAACCGCTCGACAAGGTGCGCTCGGGGCGACTCGCCCCGGAGTCCATCACCGTGCGACTCCTCCTCCCAGACACCGACGAGCCGATGGCCGTCCCTGTCTTGGTGGACGGGCTCAAGGACGAACCCGCGCTGCGCGATCGGGCGCGCACTATCGCTCTGACCAACGCTGGCGGTATCGCCCACTCCGTCGAGGTGCTGGCCGAACTTGGCCTCGTCCAGTCAGCCACCGTTCAGGTGAGGGTCCATCGGGCGTCCAGCCTGTTCAAGCTGTACATCCTGAACCGGAGTGAGGCGTTTTTTGGGTTCTACCCGCTTAGGGAGCGAACCGTGGCTATCAACGGCAACGACCACACGTTTTACGATGTCACCGGCAAGGACACCACCCTGTTCCACCATGCCGCAGGGCCGGACGACGCCTCGCTCGGCTCGCAGTACGTACAGCAGGCTCAGGCCTGGTTCGACAGCGTGTGGTCCGCCATCGCCTACGAGCGTCAGCCGTGACCACCACCCGTTCCTCCCTCGCCAGAGTGCTTCGGCCAGTCAAGCATGTCCTTCTCGACTTCGACGGCCCGATGTGCTCCGTCTTCGCCGGGCTGCCTGCTCCAGAAGTTGCGCATCGGCTCCGGTCACAGGTGCTTACCAACAGCGAGCATCTGGCTGTCGGAACGGACGCCGAGACGGATCCTTTGGCGCTGCTTCGACTCATCGCAGCGGCCGAGCCGGATCTTGTCGGACTGGCCGATCAAGTACTGGCCGGGCTGGAGACAGAAGCGGTGCAGGCCGGGCAACCGAATACGGGCGGCGAGGCAGTCCTACGCGCATGTGCACTGTCCGGACGCATGGTCTCTGTGGTCAGCAACAATGCGGGTGCCGCCATCGAGAGGTACCTCTCGGACCACGGGCTGAGAAGCTACGTGGTCGGCGTTTTCGGCAGAACCCCTGGTGAACCGTCATCCATGAAGCCAAGTCCGAGGCTCCTCCTGGATGCGATGGAAGCCGTCGGCAGTAAGCCTGCGGAATGCATCTTCATCGGCGACGCCGCTCGGGACGTTGAAGCGGGAGAGGCAGCGGGGGTGGCCACTATCGGCTTCGCCAACAAACCAGGCAAGGACGCGAAGCTCGCGGCCGCCGGCGCAGTCGTCATCGTCGACTCAATGCAGCTCATCGCGGATACGTTGTCCTGAGGGATCACTCGCCTAAATGCCGCAGACGGGCTCCCACCCGGCACGACACCAAAAGTGCTGATTCATGCACCTCAGGCTCTCGAGTGGCGCTAAGATCGCGCGTGGCATCCGCAGGACTGAGGGGAGATGCAGGTGGACACTGGGCAGGCTCGCGAATTCTTCGAAAAATATGGACCTGCTGCAGCTTATGTCGAAATTGAAAATCCCAATGGTGATCGCGGGATGGGTTCGGCGTTTCATGTCGGCGAGGGCATCTTTGTGACAGCTCGACATGTTGTCGAGGGCAGTAAGATCCTGGAAATTGGGATGACCGAGTCCACCTATATCCCCATGGAGGATGGCGATGAGGAATCCCCCTCACTCGTAAATCTCCATGTCAAAGGCGAATACCGCAGGGCCTTCAGGGTTGACAATGGAAAGTTGTCGCTCAAGTCCGGCCCCCACTTCCACGCGGATGAGAACGTTGATGTCGCCGTGTTCCAGGTCGAAGAAATTGACCCCCGAACCCCGGTGGTAATGCTTGGCAGTCATCTAGACGACTGGCTAGGTGAAAGCGATTTTGTCCTAACGGAAGCCATTGTGCTGGGTTATCCTCCCATCCCCATGAGCAAGAGACCGCCTTTGGTCGGCGCGCGAGCCGAGGTAAATGCCCAAGTCGACCTATATGACACCCCGTATGTCCATTTCGTTCTGTCGGCAACTGCACGAGGAGGCTTCAGTGGCGGGATGGCCTTCTCGGAGTACGGATTTGTATTGGGAATGGTAACCAAATCATTGACCGAAAATGAAGGATCGGTCGAGTCTGGCTACATGGCAGTAATTGGGGTCGAGCCGATTTACGAATGCTTGGCTAGTCATTGCCTCCTCCCCGACATCCAGGCGGAAGAATGGGGAGGGTTCTGGGAGTCCTCTGCCGTGCGCTTCTATGATGCCAGCACACATCTGGGCGGCCCAGGAAAGCTAGTAAGCGGCGGCATAGATCTCATCGACTCGGGCAAACGTGTTGCAATTGCCGTAAGCTGTGATAGCGAGCTTCTTCGAGAGAGAATTTCCAGCGCCTTAATGTCACTCTTGAGGTCGAGTGGCGCCGTAGTCACCTCCCCTTATCGCCAAAGTGTTAGATTTGATTTCCCGGAGCGCGATGAGCAAAGCATTGCATTGTCGCACTTGGCCTTTCGGGCGGCTATGGAAATTCTTATCTCGGCTAATCACTTGCCAATTTCAATGCCATCTGATCTTGCTGAAATTTTCCCGGAGTATGCTCTAGAAATTCCTCATGAACCAGGTTGCTAGAACACCTTCGTCCAGGTCGAGGAGATGGCTGGGCCCGGCTCGGTGCGCGATTAAACGTACGAAACACATCTCAGGTCGCTGACTAAGGACGCATGGGGCCTCAGCAGGCACTCACTGTCGGCTCAGCCCCACCCATCCTCCGAGATCCGGTACGGATTGTTCGCCTCCTCGATGCGTTGGCGGAACTCGTCCATGGCGCGGCTGTACGGTCCTGCGGTGGGGTAAATCCATCCCGTCCCTTGCGGCAGGTTCGGGGGCTGCAGGCGAGCGGGCGTCCTACGGCTGACCAGCTCCGCCTGGGGGGGCCTGTGTTCCGTGAGCCTGTCTGCGGCGTTCCAGCTCTGCAAGGGCCCACTCCTCGTGCTTGTCCAGCAAGTCCCGAAGTTGCCGGCGCTCTTTTCGCTGCTGGTGCTCTTTTCGCGCCTTAATTTCTCGATTAAGTTCTTGAACGATGCTGGCACACATGCGGCGGAGCTCGGTTGGGTCTGGCGGGGTGTAGTCGGCCGGGATGATGAAAGCGGACTCCGCGTCCGACCTGCCCGCGGCACCCTCCCGGAAGAGTCCCTTCATCGCAGCCAGCCTGTAGAAGTGGCCCCACTCGGAGGAATCGGTCATGTCCGTCCCTTCTCCTCGACTTCCAGGGTGCATCCGCACCCCCCGGAGCGCAACGAAGTGAGCGGGGCTGGCTCCTGCCAGCCATACTGCACTGCACCGCTTCTCTTCAAGAAAGCAGCTCAGTCCCCCCTACTCCTCCGAGAGCCGATACGGATTGTTCGCCTCCTCAGTGCACCGCCGGAAGTCGTCCATGACTGGGCCGCGAACCTGTGGTGGGGGTACAAGATCTGCGAGTGGCGGAATGGCAGAGGTTCCATGCTTGCTGTCCTGCTAGTTCGGCAGCTTGCTTGGCTATGACCGGCAGGCCAGCAAGCGTCTGGTCTGTATGGGCAGGCTGGGAGTGCGTACAGAAGGACCGAGCACACCCCGCGTGTGAACCCTGGTCCACCACAATCAGTGGGATGGCTTGTCACCTGTGCCATTAGATCGGTTCAAATCGATCATTTCCGGAAGGGTCAATTCAACTGATCTTTTGATTCCGCGCACAACGTCTCTCAGATACTCAACGCTCCTGAACTCATAGATGCATTCGCAGACATGCATCCCCATCCCTCTGAGCTCGATTCGATAGCCGCCGCTCCCGCTGTCAAATCGCGAATGGAATTTCATGGAGTATAGTGGCGCGTTCCCCGGAGGGATTTCTACCTCGATTCCATCCTGCTCAATGGCTGCGGCGACAGCCCCGGCATTTGCCAGGATCAGGATCATCAGTCGGCCATGCAGGATATCTGAGATTGCCTCCTCGGGGATGCTGTAAAGGTAGAACGGCAGGTACTGCTGCGTGTCACGCCGCGGCTCAAGAGGGACGCTTGAAATGGTGAGGCTGTTGCGAGATCCGGGCCCCTCAGAGAGGATCCCTGAATTTTTAACATCTGAAATCATGGCATTCTTGTCCATGGTCTCAGGTGCGATGCCATCGGGGTTGTAGTAGCAGGCATACATGAAGGCCCCGTCAATGCTAGCGCTTGCATACCCGGACTTGCGTGCCTCCTTGACGGCCTTCTTGAGTTTTGGCCATTGCGAGTGCGCGAGTGATTCTGCGTGGGCGGATAGGGACTTTTTTCCGTCCACCTCGTAAAGGGTGTTAGGCATTGCATTTTGCCTGATCAATGCGTTTCGCATGCGCCCAGTCTGCCGTCCTATCCTCCTGTCGTCCCTGCGAGTTGCAGGCTCAGGGGATGACTGTGACGATCGATCCACCTCTACGTTTAGCTGGAGATCGGGCTCCTTTCCTGCGACTCCAGCCTCAAGAAAGGAAATCGAGACGTCGTAGCGCTGGGACCCATCAGAATGGTCCGGTGCGGCGCCGAGGTATCTGGTCTTAGCCTCCGCCGTTCTCACCTTGCGATGCGAGCCATCGAAGCGAATGAATGAGACGTCGCCAATCCTTAGGCAGTCAGTTACATCATGAAGAAGCGGGAACCCCCATCCCTGGCTGGCCAAATATTCCGATGCGGCAACTAGGCCTCGACTTCCATGATCTTCCTGGGAGATGGAAACTGGTGAATTCTCGCCCAGTGGATAGATGATCGACCGATCCGCGCCCAGCAGGGCCCATGCGAGTGCGTCGCCGAGCCTGCGCGCATGCCAGCGAACGAGTTGTAGGGATTGCAAGGCTTCGGGCTTCTTTTTCTCTCGCCGAACCCTTCCCTTCTCGTCGGTGATTTCCTGCTGGATCAACCGCTGTACCGACATGAGCTCGAGCTGGAAGGCCCAAATGTCCGCTGAGTTTGAAAAGTCGAACCTGATCAGCCTAAGTGCAAGATTCTCAACTTTGTGAAGGAGCGAGAGGCACTCCCCCTCGTAAAGTGACCCGCGTGCTTTCGGAAGTGGTTCGCTAGGAGGCATGTGTACAAGTGTGGCGGAGCTGGGGAAGGATCTCTAGGCATTTGACACCAGCCTCGCCTCGCTCTAGGGCGCGGACCCTAGCGGAGGATGCGTGGCCTTGCTTGCTGGAGGTTGGGCTGGCCGCAGGTGATGTTCGCGGGGGTCCTGACATCGCCAGCCGACATCAACGACAGCGGACCCCGTCGTACCATCCGGCCCTTCGGGCGACGGGCGCTCAGCTGTGAGCGCTTGCTTCGTTGTTGGTCGCGCCGCCAGGTTGAGCTTGTAAAGCGGGGGTCGTCGGTTCGAACCCGACAGGGGGCTCCGGATTCGGAGCGTCGCGAGACGCCCAAAGGGCCAGCTCACTGGGGTGATCCCGGGGGAGCTGGCCCTTCGTCGTCTTGCGAGTAGAACGCATCGGTGCATTGGCCGTGCCATTCGCGTGCCAGCTCACGGGGGTGATCGGACGGCACGAGCACCGGGTAGAGGGTTAGTCCGTAGCCATGCGGTTCGCTGCTTGCGGCTTGTTGCCGTCGCCGCCACAGGCGTAGCACTGGCGCCAGCCTTCCTCGTACCACTCCATGGCGGAGTCGATGACCCACAGGCCGTAGATCTGGCCGGTTCCGTTGCACTTGGTGCAGGGTGTTGCGCAGTCGCAGGGGATGAAAGCTCCAGGGGTCCCGGTCACGGAACCATCGTCCCGGCTGATGAGGGTGCCCAGGCAGCCCCGGCACACGGATTCTTCGAGAATGGCGGCGGATCGACTCGACATGGCTTGTTCCCCTCGACGGGTGGACGGGTCCGTGTGGTCGAACCGGCCCATGGCGTGGACGGCCTATTCGGTCTTGTTCCAGCGAGCGACTGTGGCACGCGAGATGCCACTGAGTTCGGCGATCCTGCGGTAGGTCACGCCGGCGGCGACCGCTTCAAGCACCATCGGGCGCAGTTCGGCCTCTACCTGCTCCAGTTCGGCCGCCAGGACACGCCGACGTTGGCCGGGCTCGACCAAACTGCGTACGGCTTGTGCCCGACGATCCTCGGGCATCGATGCCTGGGCTGACCCTGGGCTAGGGGCTGCCTTTGGTGTCACTGACGATGCACCAACTGCCCTTTGCCTCTGCTTGGTTCGCCGTGTGGACATGCTCCCATGCTACCCACTTGTCTCGGCTGAGACACCTTGAATCATGGAAGACATCAGTGCCGATTCGAGACGCGGGAAACCAGCAGGTGAGGACTGTGCAATCGAGCCGCAGACCCGGTGTCGATGGGAGTGAGTAAAAACCTTCTCTACGGGTTCAAGGCGGCTCGCTACCGCTCGCCGCGCGCGCCCCGGCTCACCGCCGGGCCGACGCTCCTGTCTTCGCCCCGCTTCCGGCCCGGCTCCGCCGGGCGCGCGGCTGTAGCGAGCACACTGTGAGACCCATGGGGCTCCGCCCCATACCCCGGCCCTCTCTCGGAGGGGGCGCCGGCAGGATCGGGTGTGCAGCCTCGTCGTGGTGAACGTTGTGGGTCGCGGGACGGCCCCCTCCCCGACCGGACACCCAAGGGCGTACCCGGAACCTCCAGGGGCCGCCAAGGCCAAGCGCAAGCGTCACGGACGTGAGCCTTGGCGGCCCCTGGAGAACCCGGGTGCGGCGAAGCTGCCCGATCGAGGAGGGAACCATCCCGCTCAGGCCGACCTGTGCCAGGGCAGCAAGCCCCGGTCCAGTGCGCCAATCCGAGCGGACTGGGCGCCGTTCAGCAGTGCCAGTGGATGCCTTGAAGCCGCAGATAACGGCCGCTCGGGGCGGCCGCCGAGAGCTCAACCCGATGAGCTCGGTCTCTGCGTGCAGAGCTCATGACGGTGGCCTACGTTGAAAGCATGAGTGGTCAGCGGCCAACGGATGAGCTTCAGGTCTTGCGAGTAGTGGTTGACTTCTTTCACAGGGAGGGAAGGGGCTACTACCCGAACATTGGGGACGTAGCCCGAGCGACGGGCAAGTCCGAGGAGGATGTGGCTCGCATCATCGGCTCCCTGGAGGCCCAAGAGCTGATCACGGCGCATCGCCTGAAGCCGGGGAGCTTCATGATCACGAGTGTGACCCGCCAGGGCATGGACTCCGTAGGCTCGTGACTCGGGCCGCAGGACCGACCGCGTGCCACAGCCGTGCCAGATCGGACGGTACGTGACGGTCAATCGGGGGCATCAAAAGGTCAAAGCCAGGCGAAGTCCCGGGGGAGGAAACGCCCAGGCCAGACCAGGGTCCCCATGTCAATCCTTGTAAAGCGGGGGTCGTCGGTTCGAACCCGACAGGGGGCTCCAAAAACAGACATAATTCCGCGGCATGTCGGACACTGGTCCGGTGTGACCCAGCGGCCGGAAAAGAAGAGCTCACGGATCTTGGAGGCTGTTGGCCTGCACGGGAGTGCAGGTCAACAGCCTCCTTCGTTGCCTGCGCTGAAGCTGCCAGGGCGTGGGTCGATGGTTGAATGTATGGCTCGCCGAGGCGTGCCCACCTTGTGGGCGCCGCCGTGGCGCGGGTCAAGGACGCCACAGCCCGCACTGACCGGTGGGCCGGTGGCGCGCCTGCCCTCGGAGCCGGGCGTGCTACCGGCGGGTCTCTGCTTGCGCGCGGAACTGGCGGACGTGGTCCGCGGCCTTGGCGAGCCCGGTCGTGCTGTCGCCGTCGACGACGGTCACGTAGGTGTTTCCGTCCAGCCACGCACAGATGGTCGAGCTGAACTGGTGGTTGCCGGACGCGTCCGTCGATTCGATCTTCGTGAAGGTGACCTTGCATTTCATGACGCCGCCCAGCGGTCCCGGGTCCGCGTCCTTGACCTCGCCATGGGTCACCTTCATGCCCGGCACGTCCGCCGAGCCGTCATTCATGTCGGTCAGCGCCTCGGTGCGGTCCTTCTCGGAGAACGGGACGTCGTTCTCGACCGCGAAGACCTCCATGTGGTTCTCCCCGAACTGGCCGCTCTTGTACGTGGTCACGATGACGTGCTTGTGCGGGTCGTCCTGCGCTATGGCCTCGGCCCGCTGCCGCATCGCCGCGGTCCCGGGGGCATTGTCGTCGCGCTTCATCCCGAGGAAGGTGTCGGGCAGGTGGAGGCGACCCATCGTCTGGTTCCCCGCGCCCGGCGCCTGCTTGCCCGAACCCGCCCCTGCGTCGCCCACCGCCGGTGGGGCCGCGTCTCCGGCCGGAGTCGCCGCAGCACCCGCCGGGGCCGTGCCGGGGTGCGTGGTGTCCCCCGACCTCGTCACGGCGAACGCCGCGCCGGCCAGGACGATCGCGCCGACGATCCCCAGCGCGATCCACGGCCCGGTGCGGGAGGGTCGGGCCGGTGCCGGCTGGTTCCCCCCGACCGGCGGTGGCCCGTATGCGTGCGGAGGCGGACCGTAGGCGGGTGGGAACGAGGGTGGGGGCGGGACGTTCCCGTCCGGCGGCTGTGCGGGTAACCCGGATGGCTGCTCGTGCATCTGCGAACTCCTGGACGTCGAGTGGCGATGTGGTGGAGGAACGGTGGGCCTGGAAGGAATATGCCTCAGCCGTGGGTGCCCCCGCACAGCCCGGACGATCGCTGTTTCCGATCTGTAGCACACGCCGCCCCGGCGTTCCTGACCATCAGTCAGTACTCGTCCAATCAGTACTCGTCGTTGCGGTGTCCTGCTCGGCGCTCCGGTCACCGCCTCGGCGACGGCCGCGGCCACCTGTAGCTGCACGCCGTCCACGCTGTCGTGGTGTTCACCCTGATATTCCAGGGGGCGCCTTCGTCAGTACCAGCGAGTCGACGGTGGTACCGCCGTCGATCATCGTGTACCGCAGGGTGCCGTCCGGAAGGAGCTCCAGCTCCCGCTGTCCGGCGGCGCTGCATTTCACGCCCTTGGACTCGATCAGCCGCGAGGTGAAGCGCAGCTTGGTGGTGGACGCGGAGGTCAGCGTCCATGCCGCGTCGCAGTGGCCGCCTGCGGTGATCACATAGCCCTCGGCGGCGTTCGGGTCGTTGACCCGGGTGTTGTGGACTGTCACGGTGACCGCGTCCGTGCGGCCCACCTGCGCTCCCCAGATGCCGATGAAGGCGGCCCGGTCGCCGTTCGCCTCCGGGTCTCCGGACGGCGACTTCGACGCGGGCGGGTCCGACGCGCGGTCGGTCGCCTTGTCGCTGCCCGGAGTGGCCGAGCCCGGTGGGGCGGCTCCGGCCGAGGAGGTGGCCTTGGCGCCCGAGGTGCCGCCGGACCGGTCCAGTCGGGTGATGCCGTAGCCGACCGCGGCCGCCACCAACAGCGTGCCGACCGTGATCCCCGCGATCGGCCGACCGCGCCGCCTGGGCGCCGGTGGCGGGGCCGGTGGGCCGTAGGGCAGTGGTTCGGCGGGGCCGTAGGCGCCCGGGGCCGGCGGCCCGAACCCCGGCGGCGGGGGCGGGGTGGTGACGGTGTCGTGGGTCCGGTGGCCGGAGAGCGGGGCGGGGGGCGTCGGTACGGGGGCCGGGCCGTCGGTCTCCAGGTCGAGCAGGCGGACGGCGGTACGCCCGACGGAGGCGGCGAGGTCGGCGGGCAGCCAACTGCTGCTGCCGAGTCGGCCGGCGGCGCTGGCGTCGGGGTCGAGGCGTTCGCGCAGCTGCTGCGGGGTGGGCCTGGCCTCGGGGTTCTTGGCCATGCAGGCGAGGATGGCGGCGCGCAACGGATAGTCGAGCGTGGACAGGTCGGGCTGTTCGTGCAGCACCCGGTAGAGAAGGACAGCGCCGCTGACGCCGTCTCCGAAGGGCGGGCGGCCGCTGGCGGCGAGGGCGAGCACCGCGCCGAGCGAGAACATGTCGCTGGCCGGTCCGGCGGGTTGCCCCTGGGCCTGCTCGGGGGACATGAAGCCGGGCGAGCCGACCACGTGCCCGGTTCGGGTGAAGCCGGTGGAGGCGTCCAGGGCGCGGGCGATGCCGAAGTCGATCAGCCGGGGGCCGTCCAGGGTGAGCAGCACGTTGGACGGTTTGACGTCGCGGTGGACCAAGCCCAGGGCGTGGACGTGGGCGAGCGCCTCGGCGAGGCCGACGCCGAGCAGCCGGGTGGTGGGTTCGGGCAGTGCGCCGTGCTCGTTCACGGCGGCGGCCAGCGAGGGGCCGGCCACGAAGCCGGTGGCGACCCAGGGCTGGGGGCCCTCGGTGTCGGTGTCCAGAACGGGGGCGGTCCACGCTCCGCCGACCCGGCGGGCGGCGGCGACCTCCTGGCGGAACCGCTCCCGGAACTCGGCGTCCCGGGCCAGGTCCGGCCGGACCGCCTTCACTGCCACCGTGCGGCCGCCGGGAGTCCGCCCCAGGTAGACCCGGCCCATGCCGCCGGCGCCGAGCCGCCCCAGCAGTCGGTAGTCGCCCAGGTCCTGCGGATCGTCCGGCTCCAGCGGCTGCATGCTCTCACTCCATCGGCCGAAAACTTGTTCCCGTGCAGAAGGTAGCGGTTGTGGGGTCGTTCGGAGGAGAAACTGAGGTTGCCGCAGAACGGGCCGCCGGACGTCCGGTGCCGGTGATGCCGGCTCCTTCGAGTGGGGCCGTCCATGCTGCGCGCCATCCCTGGCGACGTTCGTGGTCGTTCGGACTTCCTTAGGCGTGGAGCTGCGTGAGCGGATGGCGCAGCGGGAGACATCCAGGGGTGGATCGCGAAACCAGGCGCATGGCGCTGACCTGCAGGTCGGTTCGAACCCGACAGGGGGCTCAGCGCCAAGAACGCCGGAAGGGCCGGCTCGACATGGCTCTTCCTTCCGGACCGGGATCAAGGAAACGCGCTTGTCGGACAGTTGTGCGGGCGGCAGCGGCGTGCGAGATGCCGCTCGGTTCGGCAATCCTGCGACAGGTCCCCCCAGGGCAAGAAGCATGCCGGCGGCTTGACTTGGTCGTTGAGATTCCACCGCCGGGTGGGCGACCTCGCCCGAGCGTTCGGTCGAAGTGCGGCACGAGTGGCCCACCCATAGCGTGAAGGCGTCGGGAGAAGCCACTTCGAACGGTTTGTCCCCATTCTCCGGGGAGTCATCGTGCTCTACGTCATGACCCTCAGCTGGCAGCCCGGGCTCACCCCGGAGCAACGCGACGGTGCGCTGGCCCGCCGCGCCCAGTGGCAGTACCCGGACGGTCTCACGGTGCTGGGTGAGTACTGGACCGCGGCCGAGAATCCCGCGCTCGTGGCGGTGTTCGAGGCCGAGAACTTTTCCCCGCTCATGGACATCGGCCTGACTTGGGGCGACGTCTTCCAGATCAATACGTATCCGGCGGTCACCGCCGAGGAGGGGATGAAGCTCGGTCTTGCGGCGATGGAGCGGCGAGGTGCGTGAATCCACCGCCCACGCAGGGTGATCACGTCCTGCCGTCCGGAGGCGGTTGCCGCAACCAGTGCATCGGTCATCGTCCCCAGGGCGGGCGAGGTGCCCCACGCCAATCCCTGTGAAGCGGGGCCGTCGATCCGAACCCGGCAGGGGGCCCAGCTCCATGCACACCGGAAGGGCCGGCTCACGAGGGTGATCCTCGGGAGCCGGCCTTCCTGGCTGTTCGAGCGGTACGGACGGCCGGCCAGGGCATCCCGCTCACGTGCCGGACGGAGCTGCGCTTCCGGCGCTCCGGTGGGGAGCCGGTCAGTGGTGCCAGGCGCTCCAGCGGCCGGCGGCGTTGCGGTCGCGCTGCCAGTGCATGCCGACGTCGTCCCGGCCCTGGCGGACGAGCGTGGGGCGGGTCGTCGAGTAGCCGTCCAGCGTGGTCCAACGGCTCAGCCCGCCACCGGGGTTGGTCCAGCGGGTCCAGGCGGCGCGGTCGGTCCCGATGACGAAGATCTCCCGGGTGCCGTTGCCGAACTCGAAGAGCGGCTTGCCGTTCTCGTACTCGCCGCCGCAGTAGAACGTGCCCCCGAAGAATTCGTCGGTGCAGGTGCTCACCCCCGGGGCCGCCCGGTCGGCCGCCAGGGCGGGCGCCGGCGCGGAGACCAGCCCTGCGGTGGCCAGTGCTGCCGCTGCGAGGAGGGCGGGACGGGTCATCTTCACGGTCTTCTCCGGATCGGTCTGCGGGTGGAGGGGGACTGCCTGCTCTGCGGGCCGGCCGGTCATCCGGCCTGGGCGGGGGTCTGCTTGATCCGGTCGACGATCGCGCGGGTCATGACGGCATGGGTGAACACCACCGTGCCGGGCTTGATCAGGCCCTCACCGGAGGTTCCCTCGACCTGGACGGTGCGCTCGCCGAGGAAGTCGAGGGTCTTGTCGTCGAAGATCCATTCGGTGCGCTGGCCGGAGGTCTCGTCCAGGCGGGCGACCGCGACCCCGTGCCGGCCGGCGGCGTCGACCGCGTCGTCCACCTTGACCACCCCGGGGATCTTCGCTGCGGCCTTGTAGAGCGCGACCGTGAGCGCGGCCGGCGGGTAGCTTTCGCGCAGCAGGTCACCGATCGTGGTGAACGCCTCCTGGTCGGGGGTGCGGCCCTTGCCCCGGGTTCCCCGGTCAGGCGGAACGCATGGTTGTAGACGGTGCGGGCGTAGCTGTCGAAGAGCTCCGCGAAGGCACCGGGATCCCCGGCCCGCACCCGGGTTCGCATGTCTGTGGTCACCTCTGTCGGCTGTCCGGCATCACGGGCGGGTTCCCGTGACGCGCATCACAGCCGGCCCCGGCGGGAGCGGAAGGGCCCGGCCAACCCCCGTTGGCCGGACGGAAACCGTGCGCGGCGGAGGCTACGCCGCGCCGAACTCGAACAGGACGAAGCCTGCGTACCAGCCGGAGGCGGCCGCCGCGACGGCCAGCACGACGGTCAGCGAGGGCAGTGCGAGGCGGCGCAATGCCGTGGCGATCGGAATGACCAGGGGGAAGGCCACCAGCAGGTAGCCGGGGGCGTGCTCGAAGAGTCGACCGGTGCCGAGGCCCAGGATCAGGACCAGCGCAGCGTAGAGGGTGAGCACCAGCGGCGGACGCAGCCGGAGCAACAGCAGTAGCAGGCAGGGGGCGGCGAGAAGCGTCAGCAGGCCGAGCAGATCTGCTGTGGGGTGGGAGGACGTGCCGCGGCCGAGCAGTAGATCGGCGACGGCGTGCCGGGTGTTGTGGCCGAAGTGGCCCAGCCATGCGTCCTGCTTCGCCTCGGCGTAGCCGAACAACTCGCCCGTCCGGTCGCCGACCCGGAGGAGGTGGCCGAGCAGGCCGAGCGGCGCGATCAGGAGAGCGACCAGCGGACCGGCGATCTTCTGGCGGCGGACAAGCGCGCCCAGGGCGGACAGGCCGACGACCGCGATCAGCGCGGCGGCAGCGGGGTGGCTGAGACCGGCGAGGAGGGCCAGTGCTCCGGCCGTGAACCAGCGCCGGGTCATCAGCGCGTAGCAGGTCCAGGCGGCCAGCGCGACGAACAGGGACTCGCCGAAGACGGCCCACTCTAGACCGGAGCCGGGGAACACCGCCCAGAGGCCGGCCGCGATCACACCCGCCCGGTTGCCGCGCAGCCGTGCGGTGACCGCGAAGACACCGGCGGCGGCGGCGAACGAGAAGGCCACGGAGAGCAGCATCCCGGCGCCGTAGGTGCCCGGGCCGGTGAGGGACACCAGCCGGATCAGACCGGGATAGAGCGGGAGGAAGGCGGCGGAGCCCCACTGGCCGGCCGGTGGGAGCAGGTGGAACTGGTAGCCGTGGGCCGCGATCTGCTGGTGCCACCAGCCGTCCCAGGAGCCGACGACGTCCCAGACGTGGGTGCCACCGCCGAAGCGGGAGTCCTTGGTGCGGTACCGGCCGGAGGCGGCCAGGAGCTCCATGAGCACCGCGAAACCGATCAGCTTCAGCATGCCGTAGGCGATCAGCGCGGACAGGTAGCCGCTGGGCCTCGCGGAGGGGCCGGTGGGTGCCCCGTCGGAGTCGGGGCCGGCTCCCCGGCTGCCCGTGGTCTCGGAGGTCCCTGTCGTCGCGTCCCTGGGCTTGAGGATGCCGGCGCCGGGGCTCAGGCGATCGGGGTCCACGCGCTCGGGGTCCGGGCTCGTGGGGCTCTTGCGCCGGGGTCCGGTGACTCCGGAGCCCGGACCGGGAGGACGGTTCCGTTCGGGGTTCGTGAACCGGGAATCCCTGTTCGTCGGTGGGCTGGACCTGGTGGGCTCGTCCAGCCGTCTGCCTGGTGTCGAGTTCATGGCGCCGCAGGCTAGTGGCAGGTTCTCCGACAGCCCGTTCCCGCACCGATTCCGCCCACTACCCGACCACCACCGCCACAACGCAGCTGCGTCCGTCCCGACCGGCGCATCGGCTTATGTGCAGGTCAACGGCCTGCCGGTGCGGAGGGCCGTGCGATGGACCGGCACGTCGGCCGCCGACCCGGGGTCGACGGCCGACCGGTGCAGCGCGGTCAGGTGCACTTCACCGCGGTGTTGAACAGCGACATCGCGGTGACCTTGCCGGCGTCCGTCGCGAAGACCATCTCCCAGCCCGAGGCGCCCCCGGCCGGCATGGTGTAGCCGCCCTCGATGGCCTGGAGGGCGGGGTAGGCCTTCTTCAGGTCGGCCTCGGTGGTGCCGGCGCCGACGCCCTCGGCGGTGCGGGCCTTGGGCGGGGCGATCAGCTGCTTGAGCCGGCCGGTGGTGCCGAACTTGGCGCCGCCGGAGGCCTCGAAGGCCTTCTCGCGGGCGGCGATGAGCTTCGTCTCGTCGGCGATGGCGGTGGTGGACTCGGCGAGCAGCTTCGCGACCTCGGCCGAGCGCGTGGCGTCCTCGGCGTACTCCCTGGCCGAGGCGCCGGCGCCGGGCCGCTGCGCGTCCGCCTCTGCCTTGGCCTTGTCCGCCTTGTCGGCGGTCTCCTTGGACTTCGTGGTGGCCGCCTTCTCGGCGGCGAGCACGGCGGGGTCGGGAGCCGGGCCGTCCTTGTACGCGAAGAGGGCACAACCGGCCAGGGCGGACATCGGCTCGCCCTGCAGGGCGCCGCCGCCCAGGGCCGCGTCCTTGGCCGTGCCGGGCCCGAGGCCCCGGTAGCCCTTCGGGCCGAAGACCTCGGCCTGCGCCGAGGCCGAGCCCTTGCCCGCCCCCTCGCCGGAGCCGGAGCAGGCCGTGCCGCCGATGGCCACCGCGGCGGTGACCAGGGCGGCGCACAGCAGCCGGGAACGGCCGCCGCGGTGCCGGGTCCGCTGTGCGGGCGCCGGCGACGGCTGCTCGATCCGGGACTGCTGCGGTGCGTGCGTCATGAAGGAACCTCGTCGTGCGCAAGGGTGTGCGGGCTGCCCGGCGGGCCTGCCCGGTCCGGCGGTCCGCCGGCGGCGTGCCGCCGCGGTGCCACCCCGTGTCTGCGGGGTGCCAGTGCCCCCCGTCACCCCCCTGGGTGGCCCTCCCGCGGACGGCCGGCCGTCAGCATGTCAGACGCTTCGCGGGCGCTCAAACGGATTTCCGACCCGTCGTCAGCAGGTGCTTCGCGCGCGTCTGTGCAGGTCGCCGCCGGTGGGGCGGAGGCGGAGGGCGAGTCGGTGGGCGAGGGATCGGGGCCGGCGCCGGTGGGCGGACGGGCCGCGACCGGCCTGCCGTCGGTCGTGGGGTGCGAGCCGGGCCTGCCGGTGGGCGGGTCCCCCGGCTTTCCGGCGCTCCGCGAGCGTTCCGCGGGCGCGCCGGGGCGGGGTGGCGGTCGTACGGTGGACGGGGGGCCGCAGACGCCTGGTGGCAGGCGTCGGACCCGCGGGAGGCCGCGATGCCCGGTTCAGTCACGATCGGCCACACCGATGCGCTGGTGATGCTCAGCCACGACGACGCCAAGCGGCTGTCGACGATGCTCGGCGAGATGGCGGGGATGCTGGAGGCGTCCGGCGCGAGCCGGCTCAGTGATGCCCAGGTCGGCGAGCTCTGCAAGGGCAGGGAGCCGTCGCGCGAGGAGCTCACCGGTTGGTGCCGGCACCTGTCGCAGTACCTGGCCGAACACCTGTGAGTCGACGCCCTGCGCGCTGAGCTGCCTCAGCGCGGGGCGCCGGCCGCGAGTGCGTCGAGCAGGACGTCGATCTCGGTGCCGACGGAGGCCAGGGCGACGGTCGGATCGGCCGCCCTGGCCAGCAGCATGCCCGCCTCACAGAGCGCGCCGAGCAGCAGGTGGGTGCGGATCTCCGGGTCGCGGCCGGGCGCCGCCTTGGCGAGGCCGTGCCGCAGCAGGGCCGTGGAGTGCTCGGCCTCGACGGCCCGGACCTCCTCCCAGCCGAGGACGGCGGGCCCGTCGAGCAGCAGGATGCGTCGGGCGGCCGGGTCGAGGCAGCCGCGCAGGAAGGCGTGGCAGCCGGCCCGGACGGCGGCCCAGGGTTCGAGGCCGGCCGCCGCCTCGGCGAGCTGCCGGGCGCGCTGTTCCTCGGCGTGCGCGAAGACGGCGCGCAGCAGCGCGGGCTTGCCGTCGAAGTGGTGGTAGACGGCGCCCTTGGTGAGGCCCGCGGTGCGCGCGATGTGGTCGATCGAGGTGGCCGCGTACCCCGTGGTGCCGAAGTGCTCGGTGGCGGCGGCGACGATCTGCCGGGTCGTCGCCCCGGACCGGTCCGCCTGGCTGCGCCGCATGTCGTCCGCCGTCTCCCCGCCTCGGTATTGACACGCATACTAGCGGTACGTAAGTTCCATACTCCAAGTACGTACTCCGAGTATGGAAATGAGGGTGGACCGTGTCGAAGGGGCATCGGGAGAACGGGCATCGGGAGTTCGTGGCACGCTGGGCGGCCTTCTGGGCCGCGCCGGAGCAGGCGCGGCTCGGCGGGCTGGCCGCGTCGGACATCGTGCTGCGCTGGCCGGGGCGGCCCGAGCCGATCCGCGGCCTCGCCGCCTGGGCGGAGCAGGTCGCCGGGGCGCTGGCGCGCTTCCCCGACCTGCGGCTGGAGGTGGTCGCGGACGCCGCCTCCGGCGGGACGTCGTTCATCGCCTGGCGGGCCGCGGCCACGGTGGACGGCCGTCCGCTGCGGTGGGAGGGCGTCGACCGGATGGAACTGCGGGACGGCCTGGTGGCGGAGTCCACCGTCGTTTTCGACACGGCCGCCCTGCGGGCCGGCGCCGCCGGGTAGGTTCGCGGGTATGGAGCCGCTGTCCTGGGTCACCGTGCCGACACCGCTGCCGACCGGGCCGATGCGCCTGGCGGTCACGCCGACCGGCGTGGCGGCCGCCTGGTACGCGGGGGACCCGGCGGCCGGGCCCGGGCCCGGAGCCGGCGCCCCGGAGTGCACCGAGCGCCGGGTGGTCGACGCGGTGACCGGGCGGCTGGGCGAGTACTTCGCCGGCCGGCGGCGCGCCCTGGAACTGCCGATCGACTGGCGGTTCGCCACCGGGCCGCACCGCGTCGTGCTGGAGCGGCTGCTGACCGACGTCGGGTACGGGCGGACCGTCACCTACGGCGAACTGGCCGCCCGCAGCGGGGTCTTCGAGGACGTCGCCGAGCCGGGTCTGGCGGCCCGCACGGTCGGCCAGATGATGGGCGCCAACCCCCTCGCGCTCTTGGTGCCGTGCCACCGGGTGGTGGCCGCGGACGGCCTGGGCGGCTTCGGCGGCGGGCCGCAGGGCCTGGAGACCAAGCGCTGGCTGCTGACCCTGGAGGGCGTGCTGCCACCGACGCTGGACTGGGACGGACCGGTCGGCTGACCGACCCGTCCCCGGCGGGCCCGGCCCGTCAGACGGCGGCCGCGGCGGCGGTGGCGCCGAGCTGCCAGTCGTGGGCGCGCCGCCGCGGCAGGAGCGGCTGGATCCCGGAGACCAGGGTGTACTCGGTGTCGAGCAGGTCGGCGGCGAAGGCGGTCGCGGGGGTCTCGCCGAGTGCGAGCTGCACCGCCGTCCACGGCAGGTTGAGCCCGCAGAGCCGGAGCTGGTGCAGCCCGCCGGAGGGGCGGGTGTTGACGTCCAGGACGACCGGGCGGCCGTGGTGGTGCCGGTACTGGACGTTGGAGAGGTAGGAGACCTCGAAGGTCTCCACCAGACGCCGGGTGGGCTCCAGGTAGCGCGGGTCGGTGGTGAAGGTCCGGCGGCGCCGGGTCTTGGCGCGGCCGACCGCGGCGAGCAGCCGGCCGTCCGGGGAGGTGAGGCAGTCGACCGAGACCTCGGGGCCCTCCAGCAGCGGCATCACCAGCAGGTCGGCCGGCTCCGGGCTCCGCTCCAGGGCCTGGAGCACCAGGTCGAGCTGGACGCTCGCGTCGGGGAAGCCGGACAGCCGGCGCAGGCTGAACGGTTCCCGGGTGAGCACCCGGAAGCCCTCGCCGCCGGCGCCGGAGGCGGGCTTGAGGCAGGCGGTCGAGCCGTCCTCCTCGATCTCCTCGACCGCGGCGAGCAGCTCGTCGCCGGTTCGGACGTGCCGCCACAGCGGCACCGGCAGGCCGGCCGCGGCCATCGCCGCGTAGCCGTCGACCTTGCTCTCGAAGACGGCGATCGCCGGGGCGGGCGGGCACACCAGCGCGGTGCCGACGGCCTCGAAGTCGCGGCGGCGCAGGGATATCGCGAGTTGGCCCAGCCGGGGCAGGAAGACGTCTATGCTGTTCCGGGCGCAGAATTCCAGGGCGAATTCCACATAGGCCTCGGGGGAGAGGCCGTCGGGTTCGAGCGATCCGAAGTCGGCGGCGGCGAGTACCGGGGAGTCCGGGTCGACGTGCGTGGCATGGATCTCGACCGGGCGCGGGGCGGCGCGGAGCAGGTCGATGAAGAAAACGTTCTCGGCGTAGGTGCGGTTCAGCCAGACGCGAACGGGGCCGCTCAACGGGGTCTCCCTGGAAAAGGGCGCAACGGTGGGAGGGCGCGGTCGGGCGGCCTGCCTGCCGGCTTCTTGCCGCGCTCTTGAGGTGGCACCTTAGCGCTCGGACCGGGCCGGGCGGACGGGGGGTGGGGTGTTGTGGTGGCGGTCGGTCAACATGCCCGGACGCCATGCTAGTTGGTGATCGATGACGGGCCTGTGACGACGACTTCGGGCATGTTGCGATCAGATGAATTCAGCATCGGTCGGCGCGGGCGCGGCGGTGGTCGACCCGGCGATGATGGACGTGCTCATGGCGGGTGCCGGCCGCGGCGACGTTCGGCCGGAGAACGGCAATTTCGAGTACGCGCTCTATTCGTACTATTTGCAGGCCTGAATTGACCACTCGTACGAGTGATTGCGGGCAGGGCCGAACGGGCGTCAGCATATTTTGACAAAGCGCCGCGTCCGGTGCGCTCATGCTTCGTGCGAAGGGTTCCTCGATGTCGACCGAAACCAGCATTGGTGTTCCTGCGCAGGGGGGCGAGTCGCAGGTGCGGCAGCAGTCCAGCCTGAGCACGGCCGGTGCGCGGAATCTGGCCAGCACCACCAAATCTGCCCCCCAGATGCAGGAGATCAGCTCGCGCTGGCTGCTGCGGATGCTCCCCTGGGTGCAGGTGTCCGGCGGCACGTACCGGGTGAACCGCCGGCTCACCTACGCGGTCGGCGGCGGCCGGGTCGCCTTCGCCCGCACCGGCTCGCGGGTCGCGGTCGTGCCGCCCTCGCTGCGCGAGCTGCCGCTGCTGCGGGAGGTCTCGGACGAGGCACTGCTCGTCGCCCTGGCCGGCGGATTCGAACAGCGCGAGTTCCGGGCCGGCGAGCAGCTGGTGGCCGCGGGAGACCCGGTCGGCGAGCTGCTGCTGATCGCCCACGGCAAGGTCGAGCGGCACGGCACCGGCCGGTACGGCGAGTCCACCGTGCTGGGCTCGCACGCCGACGGCGACCACCTGGGCGACGAGGCGCTGCTGCGGGCGGACGCGGTGTGGCCGGTCGGCCTCCGCGCCACCACCGCCGGCACCCTGCTCGCCCTGCCCCGCGCCGCCTTCGAACGGGTCGCCGACTCCGCGCCCGAGCTGCGCGAGCGCGCCCGGGCCCTCGCCGCGGGCGGCCGGCGCCCGCAGAACAAGCACGGCGAGGCGGCCATCGAGCTCTCGGCGGGCCACGCCGGCGAGCACCGACTGCCCGCCACCTTCGTCGACTACGAACTCGCCCCGCGCGAGTACGAGCTGAGCGTCGCGCAGACGGTGCTGCGGGTGCACACCCGTGTCGCCGATCTCTACAACCAGCCGATGGACCAGACCGAGCACCAGCTGCGGCTCACCGTCGAGGCCCTGCGCGAGCGGCAGGAGCACGAGCTGGTCAACAACCCCGAGTTCGGGCTGCTCACCAACGCGGACCACACCCAGCGCATCCAGACGCACTCCGGCCCGCCCACGCCCGACGACATGGACGACCTGCTCAGCCGCCGCCGCGGCACCCGGTTCTACCTGGCCCACCCCAGGGCGATCGCCGCCTTCGGCCGCGAGTGCAACCGGCGCGGTGTGTACCCCGGTTCGGTGGAGGTCGAGGGCCGACGGGTGCCGGCCTGGCGGGGCGTGCCGATCCTCAGCTGCAACAAGATCCCGATCACCGACGGCGCGAGCTCGATCCTCGCCATGCGCATCGGTGAGGACAGCCAGGGCGCGATCGGCCTGCACCAGACCGGTATCCCCGACGAGTTCGAGCCGAGCCTCTCGGTCCGCTTCGCCGGCATCGACGAGAAGGCCGTCATCTCCTACCTGGTGACCGCCTACTACTCGGCGGCGATCCTCGTACCGGATGCGGTGGGCGTCCTGGAGAACGTCGTCGTGGACGGCCCGCGCGGCTGACCGGACGCACCCGGCAGCGCACCCGCACGAACCAGAGCGGACCAGTACGGCGGACCGGCACAGTCGGACGGACAGAGCCGGACGGACAGAGCCGGACGGACAGAGCAGCGCAGCAGGACACAGCAGCACGGCACGGGCGGACCCGCACGGCCGCCCGTGCCGCCACACCGAGGGGGAGGACCACATGGGGATCTTCGCGCCGGAACGCGACCAGACCGACGGGAACGAGGCCGCCGACGTGCTCGCCCGTGCCCGCAGGACCGTCGACCCGGGCCTGCACGCCGCCATCGACTCCCTGCCGGACTCGATGCGCCGCATCGCCGGCTACCACTTCGGCTGGTGGGAGGCGGACGGCACACCCAGCGCCGCGGACTCCGGCAAGGCGATCCGGCCGGCCCTGGTGCTCGCCGCCACCCAGGCGGCGGGCGGCCGCCCCGGCGCCGCCGTCCGGGCCGCCGCCGCGGTCGAGCTGGTGCACAACTTCACCCTGCTCCACGACGACGTCATCGACCGGGACCGCACCCGACGCCACCGGCCCACCGCCTGGCGGGTGTTCGGCACCACCGAGGCGATCCTGGCCGGCGACGCGATGCACTCGCTGGCCCTCCGGGTGCTCGCCGAGGACACCCACCCCGCCGCCCCGTCCGCCGTCCGCCGGCTCGCCGACTGCGTGGTCGAGCTCTGCGCCGGCCAGCAGGCGGACTGCGCCTTCGAGCAGCGCAGCGACGTCACGCTGGCCGAGTGCCTCGCCATGGCGGAGGGCAAGACGGGCGCGCTGCTCGGCTGCGCCTGCGCCCTCGGCGCGCTCTACGCCGGGGCGGGCGAGGGGGTCGCCGATGTGATGGACGCCTTCGGGCGGGAGATCGGCCTGGCCTTCCAGCTGATCGACGACCTGATCGGCATCTGGGGCGATCCGGCGGTCACCGGCAAGCCCGTCGGTGCCGACCTCGCCGCCCGGAAGAAGTCCCTGCCGGTGGTGTACGCGCTGAGCAGCGGCACACCGGCCGCCGCCGAGCTGGCCGCCCTCTACGCGCTGGACCGCCCGCTCAGCGCCGCCGAGCTGCAGCGGGCCGCCGCCGCGGTGGAGCGCGCCGGCGGCCGCAGCTGGGCCCAGGGCGAGTCCTGCGAGCGGATGGCCTCGGCGATCGCGCACCTCGCGGAAGTCATCCCGGACCCGTCCGAGGCGGACGACCTGCTCGCGCTCGCCGAACTCGTCACCCGCCGCTCGCACTGAGCGGCCCCGCGCCGCCGGCCCCCGTGCCACGGCGGACCCCCGTGCCGCGGACCCCTATGCCGCCGGTCCCTGGGCGGGCCGACCGCCCGGGGGCCGGCCATCAGGCGCTTCAGACCGCCCCGGCGAGGAGCTTCTGCTCCTTCTCCTCGGCGATGCCCAGCGGCGTCGAGCCCTGCATGTACGGGGTGGTGCGGGGGCCGCGGCGCCCGATCCACGCCCAGGTGTCGCGGACGGTCTCTCCGACGGGCCGGCTGTGCAGGCCCGCGGCCCGGGCCCGGGCGGTGCCGGCCTGCCAGATACCGGCCCAGTCCGGCTGGTCGGGCGTCCACAGCGGCAGCTCCGTCCAGGGTGTGACCTCGGCGGCGAGCAGCGCGTCGTCGCCGACGGGCACGAACTCGGCGTCGCTGCCGGTGGCCTCGGCGCAGGCACGCAGCATCGCTCCCATGGTGGTCCCGCCGGCCGGTCCGGTGGTGATGTACCGGCCGGTCCTCCCGTCCTCCAGCAGGCCGAGGCCGAAGGCGGCGAAGTCGCGGGCGTCGATCAGCTGGAGGGCACGGTCCGGGTTGCCGGGGAGGACCACCCGCCCGCCCCGGGCGACCCGCTCCAGCCACCAGAGCAGCCGGCCGACGTTCTCGTGGGGGCCGATCAGCAGGCCGCAGTTGAGCAGGGTGGAGCGCTCGCCGAAGTACTCGGTCACGGCACGTTCGCAGCCGGCCTTGAGGGCGTTGGCGGGCGGCTGGTCCGGCGGGGTGTCGGCCGGGCAGTCGAGGGTGGCGGAGGTCTCGTCGACCGGCCGGCCGGGCCAGTCGGCGAAGGCGTGGACGGAGGAGACGAGGCTGTAGTGGCCGGCCCGGTCGCGCAGCAGCCGGGCGGCCGCGGCGACGGCGTGGGGCTGCTGGCCGGAGGTGTCGACGACGGCGTCCCAGGTGCGGCCCTCGACGAGCCGGGCCAGGTCCTCCGGCACGGTGCGGTCGCCGCGGACGGCCTCGACGCCGGCCTGGTCCGGTCCGGTGACGCCGCGGTTGAAGGTGGTGACCCGGTGGCCGCGGGCGAGGGCGTCCGAGACATAGGCCCGGCCCAGGAAGGACGAGCCGCCCAGAATGAGGATGTTCATACCGGCCACCCTCTCCGGCCGGGTCCGTCCGCACACGGGCGTTCACTCCTGGCGCACCGGGCGGCGGCGTCGGCAGTCGACCGGCCGGGCAGGTCATTAGTCTCACTCCGTACCGATTTGTCCCGACAGGGAGTGTGACGGCATGGGTAACCCGGTCCTGGTGGACGAGGCCACGGTGCGGGGCACGGCGGCGGAGGCGTGGATCTGGGGACTGCCGATGCTGGAGAACTACCGGACGCTGTACGCGCAGGCCGTCGACGACGCCGACCCCCGGTACATCGGCGGTTTCGGGGTCTTCCGCCACTACCCGCACCCCTTCACCCCGGCCAACACCGATGTCGTCACACCCAACAACGACACCCCCTACTCCCCGGCCTGGCTCGACCTGCGGGCCGAACCGTGGGTGCTGGAGGTACCGGCCACCGACCGCTACCACGTCCTGCCGGTGCACGACCTCGACACCTGCTACGTCGGCTTCGTCGGCTCCCGCACCACCGGCGACGGCGCCGGCCGCCACCTGATCGTCGGGCCGGACCACCGCGGCACGCCCGGCGAGGGCTTCGACGGCGTCCTGCACGCCGACACCCGGCTGGTCGGCATCCTCGGCCGGACCTACCTGGCGGGCCCCGAGGACGTCCCGGCCCTGGAGCAGGTCCAGGCCGGCTACCGGCTGAGCCCGCTCAGCGCCCACCTGGGCACCGAACCGCCGCCGCACGCACCCGACCCGATCTGGCCGGTCTGGCGCGAGGAGGTGCTCGACAGCCTGGAGTTCTTCTCCTTCCTCGACTTCCTGCTCGGCTTCTTCCCGGTCCTGCCGACCGACGCCGACCTCCGCCGCCGCCTCGCCGAACTCGGCATCGGAGCCGGCGACTTCGAACCGGCCGCGCTCCCACTGGAGATCCGCGAGGCCATGGCCCGGGGCATCGCCGACGCCCGCGCCAGGCTGGACGCGGCGGTCGCCGAGAGCCACGACTCCACCGCCCTCTTCGGTACCCGGGTCCAGCTGGGCACCGACCACCTGGGGCGGGCGATCGGCGTGATCCGGGGCCTGTACGGGTTGCCGGTCGAGGAGGCCTGGTACACCGGTTGGGTCTCCGAGAGCGGCCCCGACGCGGCGGACGGCCCGCCGCTGGACGGCGCGGCCCACGACTACCTCCTGCGGTTCCCGCCCGGCGGCCTCCCACCCGCCCGGTACTTCTGGTCCGTCACCGTCTACGGCCTCCCCGGGCAGCTCCTGGTCGCCAACCCGATCGACCGGTACGCGATCGGCGACCGCACCCCCGGCCTGACCGCCGACGAGGACGGCGGACTGACCCTCCGGCTGCGCCACGAGCGCCCCGAGGACCCGCGGGGGCAGGCCAACTGGCTGCCCGTGCCGGCCGGCCCGTTCATGGCGGTGCTGCGCGTGTACGGCCCCGACCCCACCGTCCTCGACGGCCGCTGGCCGCGGCCGCCCCTGCTCGCCCGCCCCTGAGCGGCCCGCCGTCGGAGAATGTGCGGCGCAGGCTGTAACGCCGCGGTGCGCCGACCGCGTCCTACAAGGGGGCGGCGGACAGCGGCAGCGGGAGGAGGGGACGGGCATGGCCGGGGGAGGGCCGGGGCGGGCGGGCAAGGACGACGAGTTCCTCGAGTTCGCCGCCACACGGACGAGCCATCTGTACCGTTCCGCCTGCCTGCTGACGGGCGGTGACACCCACCTCGCCGAGGACCTCGTCCAGGAGACGCTCGGCCGGATGTACGCCGTCTGGCGCCCCGGCAGCCGGCGCCCCGGCACGCGCCGGATCGACAACCCCCCGGCCTACGCCCAGGGCGTCCTCTACCGCCTCTTCCTCTCGCACGTCCGCCGGCGCAGCAGCACCGAGCGCCCGGTCGGGGACCTGCCGGAGCAGGCCGCCGCGGACGGCGACTCCTCGCTGCGGGTCACCCTCGTCGAGGCACTCGCCCGGCTCTCCGCGCGGGACCGCGCCGTGCTGGTGCTCCGCTACTGGGAGGACGTCAGCGTGGAGGAGACCGCCGAACTGCTCGGCGCCAGCCCGGGCGCCGTCCGGACACAGACCTCACGGGCCCTCACCCGGCTCCGCGCGCTGATCGGTGACGCCTTGCCCGACCTCGCCCTGCACTGACGATGTCCCGCCCGCGCCCGCGCCCCCGACCACCGAGACCCACCCGATCCGACGGCAGAGACGGTGAACCAGCCATGTCCGACACACCCGACCGGCTTCCCGAGGAGGAGCTCGTCCAGCTCTTCCGGGAGACCGGCGACGGCTTCCTGGCCGACAGCCCGCGGATCGTGCTCGGCGCCGTCGAGCGCGGCAGGGCGCTGCGCCGCCGCCGGGTCGCGTCGGTGCTCGGCGGGACGGCGGCACTGGTCGTGCTCGCGGGCGGCGGCGCGGTACTGGCAGGCCTCCCCGGGCGCGTCGACGGAGTCCGGCCGCTGGACGGCGCCGCGTCGCCGGCCGGGCGCGCGCCGGGCATGACCGACCAGGAGATGGTGGCGGCCCTCACCTCCCACCTCGGCGGCCTGCGGGTCGTCGACGCCCGGGGCACCGGGACGGTCGCCGCCGCCGCGGCGGGGACGACACCGCTGGCGGAGCTCACCGTGGACGACGGCAACGGCCGGCGGGGCATCCGGGCGGCGGTCTGGCGCGACACGGTCCGGACCGTGCTGCAGTCCACCGTCTGTGAGCGGCCCGGCCACTCCGGGATCACCTGCGACCGGACGGTGCTGCCGGACGGCTCCGCCCTGATGACCTGGACGTCCGGCTACCCGGAGACCGGGGCCAAGTCCTGGTGGTGCCTGCTCGCCGCGCCCTCCGGCAAGCGGGTGTCGATCACCGAGTGGAACTCCTCCGAGCCCGGCGGTTCGGGCGGCCGCAACGACCCGCCGCTGCCCGTCCGGGAGCTCCAGATGGTCGCCGCGGACCCGGTCTGGGACCGCGCGGTGGAGGACGGCGGCGGGGGCGCCACGGCCCGGTCCTGAACCCGGGCGGGGCTACGGCCTGGCCGCGTCGGACGGCGGCGGGGAGGCCGTAGCCCCGCCCGCCGCAGGATCGCCGCCGTGGGCCGGGCCGGAGTCCGCGGGGGCGGTCGGCGAGGGGTCGGCCGAGGGGCCGGACGTCCCGCCCCCGGAGCCGCCCCCGGGCGTCCTGGTGCTCCCGCCGCCACCCGTGCCGCTCGGCGGTTCGGGGCTCCGGCCGCCACCGGGCTCGGCGCCGCCGGTGCCGGAACCCGTGCCCGTGCCCGTGCTCGAACCCGTGCCGGGCGCGGTCGGGGCCGGGGTGGGGGAGCCGCTGTCCGCGGGCCCGTCCGGGTGCCCGCCGCGCTGGGTGGGCCCGCCCTCCAGGGTGACCACGGCCTCGGAGGGCGGCAGCGCGATCTTCGCCGTCCAGTGCCCGGCCGGGACCCGCTCCTCGTCCACCGTCACCGTCACGGTGATCCGCTGCCCCGGCTCCAGGGTGCCCTCGTCCCGGCTGAGGCGCAGCCAGTCCACGCCGACCACGGCATGCCAGTGGATCGCGGTGCCGCCGGAGTTGGTGAGCGTGATCACCGTGCGGCTGCCCCACTCGCTGGCCTCCACCGTGAGCCGCCCGGGCCCGGCCGGCAGCGCGGGCGGGGCGGGGACCACCTCGGCGGTGGCCAGCCCCCGGGACCCGTGCGAGGGGACCGGCACCACCGCACCCTCCACCACGGGCAGCAACGTTTCTGCAACCGCACCCGCCAACCGCAGGCCGTCGTCCGCCGCCTCGTCGCCCGGGCCGGGCTCGGCCGGCTGCACCGTCTCGGACGGGTCCGGCGAGAGCCGGGGCGAGTCCACCCGCACCGAGGAGACCGGCGCGGCCGACCCCACGCCCTCGCCGCCGCCCCGGTACGCCGCCCACAGCGCCACCACCGGCGCCGTCAGGACGGCCGCCAGCACACCTGTCGTCACCACCCGCTGCCGCACCAGGGCGAGGCTCGCCGAGGGGGCCCGGTGCCGGGGGAAGCCACGCTGGTCGAAGCGGATCGCCGCCGGACCGGGCTCCGGCGCGGCCAGCCGCCGCCCGGCCGCCGCCCCCGCCAGGAAGGCCGCGCCCGCGGCACCGCCCGGGACCTGCGCCGCCGTCCCGGCCACCCGGACCGTCACCGGCGCCGACAGCAGAGGCAGCCCGGCCAGGCCGGGCTCCGGCGCCGCCGCCACGCGTTCCGCGGTGCCGCGGCAGGTCGGGCAGGCCACCACGTGCTGCACCAGTTCGCGGCGGAGCGCCGGGCCGAGCACCCATCCGCTCCGGCCGTCCGCTCCCGCCCCGCCGAGCTGGGCGAGTTCCGGGCAGTCGCCCGCGGCCAGCACCAGCAGTGCCGCCCGGGTGCGCCCGACCTCGGCGGCCGCGGTCTCCAGCAGTTCCTCGGCGGCCGGTACCGGCAGGGCCAGCACCGCCGCGACCTCACCGGGCGCCAGCCCGTGACGGACGGCCAGCTCCAGCGCCTCGCGCTGCTCGGGGCCGGTGCCGGCCGCCTCCGGCCAGGCCAGCCGGGCGAGCTCCTCGCGGCGCTGGGCGAGGACCGCCGCGCCGGGGGCCCCGCCCCGGCCGATCCCGCCCGCGACCGCGCCGGCCTTCCCGGCGCGGCCCTTCCCGGCGGGGCCCGCGCCGGCGTGCGCCCGCCGTCCGGACGGAACACCGGCGGGGGCGGGCGCCGCGGCGGGCTCGCGCGCGGCGGTGCCGGCGAAGGCGGCGTCCGGCCCGGACTCCAGGCGGCGCAGGCAGCAGTGCCGTGCCAGCGCGTACAGCCAGGCCCGGCGGAGCGCCGGGTCGGCCAGCCGGGCGCCGTGCCGCAGCGCCAGGTCGCGGACCTCGGCCACGGCGGCCACGGCCGCGTCGTGCTCGCACAGGACGGAGAGGCAGTAGGTGAACAGGCCGTCCACATGCTGCCCGTAGGCACGCAGGACCGGCGACCCGGCAGTCACCGGGCTCTCAAGCAAGCTCGTCACGTGTCAGACGGTAGATACGGGATTCGCCCGCTCCGGTGGTTTCCCGGTGCTTGTCCTTCTTTCGGGTAACAGCACCGGCCGGACCGTGACCCCGCGCGCATTCGCCCCGCGCGCCGCCCGGCACCTCCGCGCCCCGGGGCCGCACTCCGGGCCGGGACCCCGGGCCGGACCCCGGGACCGGCGCACCCGGCGGCCGGGCCGGTACCGGTGGTCCGGCCCGCGTTGTCGGACCCACCGGCTACGGTTGGCCGCATGGCAGCCCGCACCAAGACCACCGCCAAGCCGCGCCCGGCGTACCGCTGCACCGAGTGCGGCAACCAGCTCCCCAAGTGGGTGGGCCGCTGCCCGGAGTGCAACTCCTGGGGCACGGTCGAGGAGTACGGCGCCGTCCCGCTGCGGACGACCGCGGCGGGCCCGGTCAGCTCCCCGGCGAAGCCGATCGGCGAGGTCGACGGCCAGGTGGCGACGGCCCGCACCACCGGCGTGCCGGAGCTGGACAGGGTGCTCGGCGGCGGCCTGGTGCCCGGCGCGGTGGTGCTGCTCGCGGGCGAGCCCGGCGTCGGCAAGTCCACCCTGCTGCTCGACGTCGCCGCCAAGGCCGCGAGCGACCGGCACCGCACCCTGTACGTCACCGGTGAGGAGTCCGCCGGCCAGGTCCGGCTCCGCGCGGACCGCATCAACGCGCTCTCCGAGCACCTCTACCTGGCGGCGGAGTCGGACCTCGGGGCGGTGCTCGGCCACATCGAGGCGGTGAACCCGGGGCTGCTGATCCTGGACTCGGTGCAGACCATCGCCTCCGCCGAGCTGGACGGCGCGCCCGGCGGCCCGGCCCAGGTGCGCGAGGTGGCGAACGCGCTGATCAGGGCGTCCAAGCAGCGCGGCATGGCGACCCTGCTGGTCGGCCATGTCACCAAGGACGGCCAGATCGCCGGCCCGCGCCTGCTGGAGCACCTGGTCGACGTGGTGCTCAGCTTCGAGGGCGACCGGCACGCCCGGCTGCGGATCATCCGCGGGGTCAAGAACCGCTACGGCGCGACCGACGAGGTCGGCTGCTTCGAGCTGCACGACGAGGGCATCGCGGGTCTCGCCGACCCGTCCGGGCTCTTCCTGACCAGGCGTGACAAGCCAGTGCCCGGCACCTGCCTGACCGTCACCCTGGAGGGGCGCCGCCCGCTGGTCGCCGAGGTGCAGGCGCTGATGGTGGATTCGCAGATCCCCTCGCCGCGTCGGACGACCTCCGGCCTGGAGTCCCCGCGCATCGCGATGATCCTCGCGGTGGTCGAACGCCACGGCGGGGTGAAGCTGGGCAAGCAGGACATCTACACCGCGACGGTCGGCGGCGTGAAGCTCACCGAGCCCTCCGCGGACCTCGCCATCGCCCTGGCGGTGGCCAGCTCCTCGTCGGACACCCCGCTGCCGAGCAACCTGGTGGCGATCGGCGAGGTCGGCCTGGCGGGCGAGGTGCGCCGGGTGACGGGTGTGCAGCGCCGGCTGGCCGAGGCCCACCGGCTGGGCTTCACCCACGCGCTCGTCCCGCCGGACCCGGGCAAGGTGCCGCCCGGCATGAAGGTGGTCGAGGTGTCGGACATCGGCGAGGCGCTGCGGGCGATCCCGGGCCGCCGTCGGGCCTCCCGGCCGCGCCAGGAGCAGTCCGCGGCGGCGGTCGCCGCACCCCGGGGCAGTGCCGGCGACCCGGCCCGGGCCGCCCTGCAGGCCTACGTTCCGGCCCACCCGGAGGAGCTGATGGAGGGCTGGGAGCCGGTCGGCGCGGACGAACTCGACTGACTCCGGCCCCGCTATTGCCGCACGCAGTTAGACTTTGCCCTGTCTAATGGGCAATTGGTAATCGGTGCAGTAATAAGCGAGAGACCGTCGGGCGCCGCGCCACGCGGTCCGGCTCGACCGGAGGAGTCACGTGGCAGCCAGCGACCGGGCGGACAGGTCCCCCCGCGAGGAGGCCCTGCTGCGGGCCTCCCTCACTGCTATCGCGCCGGGCACGGCGCTGCGGGACGGGCTGGAGCGGGTGCTGCGGGCCAACACCGGCGGGCTCATCGTGCTCGGTTTCGACAAGAGCGTGGAGTCGCTCTGCACCGGCGGTTTCGTGCTGGACGTCGAGTTCACCGCCACCCGCCTGCGCGAGCTGTGCAAGCTCGACGGCGCGGTGATCCTGGACAAGGACATCACCAAGATCGTGCGGGCCGGCGTCCACCTGATGCCGGACTCCGCCATCCCGACCGACGAGACGGGCACCCGGCACCGCACCGCCGAGCGGGTGAACCGGCAGACCGGCTTCCCCGTGGTCGCGGTCTCGCACTCGATGCGCCTGATCGCCATGTACGTCAACGGCAGCCGCCGGGTGCTGGAGGACTCCACGACCGTCCTCTCCCGCGCCAACCAGGCCCTCGCCACCCTGGAGCGCTACAAGCTCCGGCTGGACGAGGTCGCCGGCACGCTCTCCGCGCTGGAGATCGAGGACCTGGTGACCGTCCGCGACGTGGCCGCCGTCGTGCAGCGGCTGGAGATGGTCCGGCTGATCGCGGCCGAGATCGCCGGCTACGTGCTGGAGCTCGGCACCGACGGTCGGCTGCTCTCGCTCCAGCTGGACGAGCTGATCGCCGGCGTGGAGCCGGAGCGCGAGCTCGTCGCCCGGGACTACTTCCCGGAGCGGGCCGCCAAGAAGGGCCGTACGGTCACCGAGGTGCTGGCCGACCTGGAGGCGCTGACCCACGCCGAGCTGCTCGACCTGCAGACTGTGGTCAAGGCGCTCGGCTACTCGGGCTCGCTGGAGTCGCTGGACTCGGCGGTCTCGCCGCGCGGCTACCGGCTGCTCGCCAAGGTGCCCCGGCTGCCGAACACCGTGATCGAGCGGCTGGTGGAGCACTTCGGCGGGCTGCAGAAGCTGCTGGCCGCCAGCATCGACGACCTGCAGACGGTCGAGGGCGTCGGCGAGACCCGGGCCCGTTCGGTGCGCGAGGGGCTCTCCCGCCTCGCCGAGTCGTCCATCCTGGAGCGGTACGTCTGACGCCCGCGCGGCCCCGACCGGGGTCGACGCACCGCCGGCCCGTCCGGTGGGGCGGACGGGCCGGGCTGCTGATCACTACTCTCCCTCTCGTCAGGGTCGCGTCAAAGAGGCTTTCCCGACAACGCACAGGCTTCACACAGGCGTGCGGTTTTCGGGGCGGTGAACCGGGACGTACCGGTGCAGACCGCCGTCGCCGACACGCGCCCGTGACGCCGGGTCGGACGGCCGACACGCGCCCGTCACGCGGCGCACCGCGGCGCCGTCCGAAAACCGCCGTCCGGCGGCCCGCCGGAGGTGCGGAGCCACCGTCCGGTGACACGAAACGGCCCGCCCCCGAGGTGTCGGGGGCGGGCCGTTCGAGTGCCGGGAGCTCAGTCCTCCAGGCGGATGGACGTGCGGGCCGAGACCGGGCCGCCGGACGGGCCGGACAGGTCCGCCTGGACCAGGTAGTTGCCGGGCCCGGCGGCCGTGCCGTCGGCGGAGGCGCACTGCGGCTTGCTGCGGGTGCGGTTCCAGGTGAAGTTCTCGGTCAGACCGGCGCCGGCCGCCAGCTGCACCCAGGTCGGCTGGCGGCTCGCCGGGCAGTCGCCGGAGGACCAGACCCGCTCGCCGGAGCTGGCGGTGACGGTCAGCGTCGAGGCCGTGCGGCCGAGGTCGACCCGGCAGCCCGCGCCCGAGGTGTTGCGGACGGTCAGCGAGAACCGCGGCTTGACCTTGACGGTGTACGAGTTGAGGCCGCTCGCCAGCTCCAGCGAGACCTGGGAGGCCGCGCACGCCGGAAGGGCCATCACCTCGGTCGTGTTGGTGGGCGGCTGGCCGCCGCCGGTGCCGCCGCTCCCGGTGCCGCCGGCAGCGGAGCCGTCGGAACCGCCGGCGGTGCTGCCGGTGCCGTCCGAACTCCCGCCGCCCGTACCGCCGGTGGAGAGACTGACGTCCCCGCCCCCGGTGCCGGTCGGGCTCCCGGTGGTGCCGCCGGTGCCACCCGGGCGCGAGGTGATGGCCGAGCCGGAAGGGCTGGCCCCGGGCGTGATCGACTGGACCGGGGCGGCCTGCGCGGTCTTCTTCCGGTCCTCCGCGTCCTTGTCGCCCGAGCCGGCGAGGAGCCAGGCCACCAGCGCGGCGACGACGGCCAGCGCGGCGAGCACGACGAGACGCCGTCGCCAGTAGATCGAGGCCGGCAACGGTCCCACGGGTTGACGCAGAGAGGGCACGCGCAAACTCTACGAGACTGTGTGCACCCGTTGATGCATCAACACTGTACGGGGATCACTTCCTTCACATGATCCGCCATTTGCTCCGGACGGGCGAGGACGGTTCGGGTCATTTCCGGTCCTGTCCCGGCCCTCTGCCGCGCCCTATAGTCTCGTCATGGCGATCGAGCAGCGCAGCGACCCCGACCCGGCCCGCATCCTCGCCGAGGCGCGCCGCGCCTTCTTCGTGATGTTCGCATTCCTCTGCGCCGTGTGGGCCGTGCAACTCGTCAACTGGCTCGGCGACTACGCGCTCACCCTCGACTTCGGCATCCGCTCGCACCGCGCCGAGCGGCTCCCGGACGTTCTCGCCGCGCCCTTCCTGCACGTGAACTGGCAGCACGTGGAGAGCAATTCGGGCCCGCTGTTCGTCTTCGGGTTCCTCGCCGCGTACCGCGGGGTGCGGAAGTTCCTCGGCCTGACCCTGCTGGTGGCACTGACCAGCGGCGCCACGGTCTGGCTGTTCGAGCGCGAGCAGGTCGTGACGGTCGGCGCCAGTGGGCTGGTCTTCGGCTACTTCGGCTACGTGGTGCTGCGCGGCCTGATCGACCGGAACCTCATCGACAGCCTGGTCGGCCTGGTGATGGCCGCCTCGTTCGCCTACATCCTCACCACCGCCGTCCCCGGTACCCCCGGCGTGAGCTGGCTGGGGCACCTCGGCGGGCTGGTCGGCGGCCTGCTCGGCGCCTGGCTGCTGCGCGACCGCGCCGCCCGTGCCGCGCGCCCGGCCCGCACGGCAGGTGCCGGCAGGGGGGTCCCCGAGGGCCGCGCCGACGGTGCGGCCGTGCCCGCGCAGGGCGGTACGGCCGGACACCTGCCGGAGAGCCCGCGGGCCGCGCTGCTCAAGGAGTTGGACGACCTCGGGCTGTGACCCGCCGGGCCCGGCACCCGCGGCCCCGGCCCGGCAGCCTCCCCCGGCGTGGGAGGATCGGCAGTGCCATGGTTGCCATCGACACCACTCCCTCCCGGCTGCACTCCACCGTCATCGGCTGGTACGAGGCCAACGCACGCGACCTGCCCTGGCGGGCCCCGACCGCCACGCCCTGGGCGGTGATGGTCAGCGAGTTCATGCTCCAGCAGACCCCGGTGAAGCGGGTGCTGCCGGCCTGGGCGGCCTGGATGGAACGCTGGCCCAGCCCGGCGGACCTGGCCGCCGACGCACCCGGCGAGGCCGTCCGGATGTGGGGCCGGCTCGGCTACCCGCGGCGCGCGCTGCGGCTGCACGGCGCCGCCGTGGCGATCACCGAGCAGCACGGCGGGCAGGTCCCGGAGGACCACGCGGCGCTGCTGGCCCTGCCCGGGGTGGGCGAGTACACCGCGGCCGCGGTGGCGTCGTTCGCGTTCCGGCAGCGGCACGTGGTGCTGGACACCAATGTCCGACGGGTGTTCGCCCGGGCGGTGACGGGGGTGGAGTACCCGGCCCAGGCCACCACCGCCGCCGAGCGCCGGACGGCCGCCGCGTACCTGCCCGACGCCGCCGAGCGGGCGGCGACCTGGGCGGTCGCGGTGATGGAGCTCGGCGCGCTGGTCTGCACCGCCCGCGGCCCCGAGTGCGAGGGCTGCCCGCTGTTCGCGGACTGCGCCTGGCAGCGGGCCGGCCGCCCGCCGTACGAGGGCCCGGCCCGCCGCGGGCAGACCTACGAGGGCACCGACCGCCAGGTCCGCGGCAAGCTGCTGGCCGTGCTGCGCGAGGCGCACGGCGAGGTGCCGCAGGCCCGGCTGGACGCCGTCTGGCCGGACGCCGTGCAGCGGGCCCGCGCCCTGGACGGGCTGGTCGCCGACGGCCTGGTGGAGCCGGTGGCGCAGGGCGTCTACCGGCTGCCGCACTGAGCACACCGACGACACTGGCGCCGCCGACGACACCGACGACAACGCGAAGGGCCCTCCCGGCACGTGCCGGGAGGGCCCTGTCACTGCGCGGGGATCAGACCGCTTCGAGCTGGGTCTCGGGCTTCTGCGTGCCCGCGCCGCGCAGCGGCACCTCGCGCAGGAAGACCGCCGCGGCGACCGCGACCAGGCTGATCACGGCGCCCCACAGGAACACGGTGTGCATGCCGTTGGAGACGGCGTGGTGGTAGGCGTCCTGGACGTTCGCCGGCTGCCTGCGCAGCGCCTCGGGGCCCATCTGGCCGAGCTTGGCGCTCGCGCCGCCGCCCGCGCCGGCGAGGCGCTCCTTCATGGTCGCGGTGACCTGGTGGGTGAAGAGCGCGCCGAACAGCGCCACACCGATCGAGCCGCCGATGGTGCGGAACAGCGTGGCGGTGGACGAGGCCACGCCCATGTCCTTCAGCTCGACGCTGTTCTGCGCGACCAGCATGGTCACCTGCATCAGGAAGCCCATGCCGGCGCCCAGCACGACCATCCAGCAGGCCGAGGTGAACCGGCTGGTGTCGGTGCCGAGGGTGGAGAGCAGCAGCGAGCCGCCGGCCATCACCGCGGTGCCGACGATCGGGTAGATCCGGTACTTGCCGGTCTTGGTGATGGCCTGGCCGACCACCAGCGAGATCACCAGCATGCCGAACATCATCGGCATCAGCAGCAGGCCGGAGTTGGTCGCCGAGGCGCCCTGCACCGTCTGCTGGTAGAGCGGCAGGAAGGTCACGGCGCCGAACATCGCGAAACCGACGATGAAGCCGATCACCGAGACCATGGCGAAGTTGCGGTTCTTGAAGAGCGTCAGCGGCAGCATCGGCTCCTCGACCCGCTGCTCGACGTAGCAGAAGCCGATCAGGGTGGCGGCGGCGAGCGCGCCCAGGCCCAGGATCTGCTTGGAGCCCCAGGCGTACTCCTGGCCGCCCCAGGTGGTGAGGAGCACGAGCGAGGTGATGCCGACCGTCAGCAGCAGCGCGCCCAGGTAGTCGATCCGGGCCGTGGAGCGGATGCTGGGCAGCTTCAGGGTGATCACGATGAAGGCCAGCGCGAGCACGCCGAGCGGCAGGTTGATGTAGAACGTCCAGCGCCAGCTCAGGTGGTCGGTGATGAAGCCGCCAATCAGCGGGCCGCCGATGGTGGCGAGCGCCATGACCGCGGCGAACATGCCCTGGTACTTGCCGCGGTCGCGCGGCGCGACCAGCGCACCCATGATCGACATCACGCCGACCATCAGACCGCCGGCGCCGAGGCCCTGCACGGCACGGAAGGCGATCAGCTGGCCCATCGAACCGGACAGTCCGGAGAGCGCGGAACCGGCCAGGAAGATCGCGATCGACAGGACGAAGGTGCCCTTGCGGCCGTACAGGTCGCCCAGCTTGCCCCAGATCGGGGTGGAGGCCGCGGTCGCCAGGGTGTAGGCGGTGACCACCCAGGAGAGGTGTTCGGCGCCGCCGAGCTCGCCGACGATGGTGGGCATCGCGGTGCCGACGATCAGGTTGTCGAGCATGGCGAGCAGCATCGCGACGACGAGGCCGATCATCACCAGCCGGATCTCGCGCGGGGAGCGGGGGAGGACGTCGGCCGCCTCCGCGGTGTCGGCTGCGGGTCCGTCCGCAGCTTTTTCTACCTGGTGTGCCATCGAGATTCTCCCCGGAGAGCGGCTGGGCCGCGTGGTTCGCGACCTACTTACTTGACGACCGGCTAGTTGTCCGGCGCGTGGCACGGTAAGTTGTCCCCCACCCGGGCGTCAAGCCGGTTTCGGCGGACCGCCCCCGGGCAGGGAGAATGAACCCCAGGGGCGCGCCGCAAGCCGGTGCGCGCCCGCCACCCCACCGGAGCCACGAGGCAGGCCACCCACCGATGAGTACGACCCAGAGCCCCCGCAGCGACACCCGAGCGCGCATCATCGAGGTGGCCCTGGAACTCTTCGCCGCACAGGGGTACGAGAAGACCTCACTGCGCGAGATCGCCGACCGCCTCGGGGTCACCAAGGCCGCGCTCTACTACCACTTCAAGACCAAGGACGACATCGTCCACGGCATCGTCGAGTCCATGGCCGCCCCGATAGACGAGGCGATCAGCTGGGGCCGCGACCGGACCTGGTCCCCCCAGATGCGCGACGAGCTGGTGCGGCGCTTCGCCGCCGGCATGGCCGACCGCGCGCCGCTGCTGCGCTTCTTCCACGAGAACCAGCCCGCGCTGCGGGACTCCGCGGCCGGCTCCGAGTTCAAGGACCGGATGCTGGCGATGATCGGGCTCATCCAGGGCCCGGGCGCCACCTTCCGCGAGCGGCTGCGCGCCACCGTGGCGCTCTTCTCGATCAACTCGGCGCTGTTCCTGCTCAAGCAGGACCACGTGGAGCCCGGCGAGGACTGCCCGGCCGGGGCGCGGACGGAGCAGCCGAGCCTCGCCGAGGCCATGCAGGCCGCCGTGGAGCTCGCGCTGGAGATAGCGTCCGGGATCGAGCCGGCGGCCGCGGGCACCGGCGCCTGACGGCCCCCTCGGGGGCCGCCGCCGGGCGGATCAGAAGTTCCGGGCGCCGTGGGCCCAGAGGTACTTCACCGGGTCGATCACGGCGCCGTACCGGTTGGCGGTGCGGATCTCGAAGTGCAGGTGCGGGCCGGTCGAGTTGCCGGTGTTGCCGGACAGGCCGACCCGGTCCCCGGCGTGCATCTTCTGGCCCGCGTGCACGCCGAGCTTCGACATGTGCGCGTACTGGGCGAAGTGGCCGTCCGAGAGCTTCAGCACGACCTGGTTGCCGTACGCGCCGGCCCAGCCGGCCGAGACCACGGTGGCGTCGCCGACGGCCACCAGCGGGGTGCCCGGGCGGACGGCGAAGTCCACACCGGTGTGGAAACCGGCCGCGTAGCTGTGGTTCGTCTTGTGGTACGGGTTGCTGGTCGGCGCACCGGGCGCCGGCGAGGACCAGCCGGGCTGCGCCGGGGCGGGGGCCTGCTGCGGCTGGGCCTGCTGCTGGGCGGGCTGCTGCGGCTGGGCGGGCTGCGGGGCGGCCTGCTGCGGCTGCGGCTGGGCGGCGGGCTGCTGGGGCTGCTCGGCCGGCGGCTGCGCGAGGTTGTGCGCCACCGCGACGGAGTCCTGCGCGTCGACCGAGCGCGGCTGCTTGTAGGTGCTCGGCGCGGCCACCTGCACCACCCGGGTCTCCTGCTGCGGGGCCGCGGCGGCGGTGAACACCGAGCTGCCCGGCACCGTCGGGTGGACGGTCGCCTGCGCCGCGGCGTGGCCCGGCAGCAGCAGCGCACCCAGCGCCAGCGCGGCGACACCGCCCGAGGCCACCTTCGCCCGGTTCCGCAGCAGCGGCGAGGCCGCCGCCCGGACGCCCGACAGCGAGTCCGTCGTGGTGCCCGGCAGGCTGCCGTTCAGCGCGCGGGAGGTCAGCGAACGGGCGTTGAGCAGGGCCGCGGCGGTGCCGGCGGAGGCCGTGCGGACGAAACGACGGGTGGCGTCGGAGAACGAAGGCATGGTGGCTTGACCTCGCGGAAGGGGGCGGTGCGCAGCGGAGCCGCACGGCTCCCTGGCGGGGACCACTCCGGTGTAATCGCTCCGCCGGGCGGGCCCAAACGGTGTGACCTACGACGGCCCGTCGTGGTGGACACCCGTCGCGCTCCGGCGGGCCCGCCGTCCCCGGCCGTGGCGGCCCGCCGCACTACTACCCGCTCTCGTACCGGGGCCGGAGCCTGTGACCACCGCCACCGCAGTACCCCGGCAGGCGGCCGCCAATCGTGACCCTGGTCACTGCCCCGACGGGCCGGAGGAGGACCGCAGGAGACGCAGTACGGCAACTTCCCGTCCTGATCGGTCCATCCGGAGCGCCGGGCGCCGATCCGGGCGAGGATCGGACCGTGAACGAGGAACTCCAGCAGCGGCGCTTCGCCGCCTACCGGTCCTGCGACCGGCTGCTCTCGGGCAGTCGGCCGGTCAGCCTCCGCGAGCGGTCGGCGGCGCTCGCCGCCGACGCCGACCAGGTGTACGACCTCGACCAGCGGCCCGACGTGTACGGCGACGGCGTCGTCCGCGCCCTGGAGCAGCGGACGGCGGCACTGCTCGGCCGGGAGGCGGCGGTGTTCTTCCCGACCGGCACCATGGCCCAGCAGGTGGCGCTGCGCTACTGGGCGGACCGCACCGGCAGCGCGGTGGTGGCGATGCATCCGCTCGCCCACCCGGAGCGGCACGAGCGGCGGGCCCTCACCCGGCTCACCGGGCTGCACACCGTCTGGCCGACCGTCGCGCCCCGGCTGCCCACCCCGGCCGAACTGCGCACCTGCGAGGAGCACTTCGGCACCCTGATGCTGGAACTCCCGCTGCGGGACGCCGGCTTCGTCCTGCCGACCTGGGAGGAGCTGGTGGAGACGGTCGCCGCCGCCCGCGAACTCGGCGCCCGGGTGCACCTCGACGGCGCCCGGCTCTGGGAGTCGACCGTCCGCCTCGGGCGCCCGCTGCCGGAGATCGCCGCACTGGCGGACTCCGTGTACGTCTCCTGCTACAAGTCGCTGGGCGGGCTCAGCGGGGCCCTGCTGGCCGGCGACGAGGCCTTCGCCCGGGAGGCCCGGGTGTGGCAGCACCGGTACGGCGGGAAGCTCTTCCAGCAGTGGCCCGCGGCACTCTCCGCGCTCGTCGGCCTGGAGCGCGAACTGCCGCGCCTGCCGCGGTACGTGGCGCACGCCCGGACGGTCGCCGCGGCGCTGGCCGAGGTGCCGGGCGCCCGCGTCCACCCGCTGCCCCCGCACACCCACCAGTTCCGGCTCTGGCTGCCGTACACCGCGGACGCGCTCACCGAGGCGACCCTGCGGCTCGCCGAGGAGCAGGGCATCGCGCTGTTCGGCTTCTGGGACGAGCCCGGCGCGCCCGGCCTCGCGATGACCGAGGTGACGGTGGGCGCCGCCGCCCTGGAGTGGACGGCCCAGGACGTCGGCAAGGCGATGGCGGCCCTGCTCGCGCTGCTCTGATCCGGTCGCCCGAACGCACGTCGGCCCGGTTCCTCCCGCCGGAGGAACCGGGCCGACGCAGTGTCAACTGTCAGTACCCGTAGGTGCCGATCAGAAAGACGGACGGACCATCAGGATGGTCTCCAGCTTGTTGGAGCTGTTCCACAGCACGTCGATCGCGGTGTGGGTGTCCGGCACCTTCACGCTGGAGTACGGGGTCTTCTCGTCCCAGTACTTCTTGGTGTGGTCGTTGAAGGTGGTGACGCCGGCCGCGCTCGGGATCTTGGTGAGCACGTCGGCCCGGTGGACCTGCAGGCCGTCGGTGCGCTCGAACCCGAACGTGGAGTCGTAGCCCTGCATGCGCGAGCGCATCAGGGTGCCGTCGGCCCACGCGATCGGGGTCGGGTGCGAGTCGACCGGCAGGATCAGACCGGAACCCGGGTGGTCGGTGACGTTGTTGTCGGACTGCGAGGTGTCCCACAGCCAGATCAGGATGCCGTTCTGGTTCTGGTAGTGGTCCACCCAGTCCGGGCGGGCCGCGGAACCGAACACGTACGGACCGGTCTTCAGCGTGGTGTCGTAGGACACGTACTGGCGGTTCTCGACGATGTAGTGCTGGGCGTAGTCCTTGGAGAACTTGCCCGTGATCCGCGAGAAGCCGGTGGCGGTCCAGCCGTTGTCACCCTGCTCCGCGTCGTCGCTGAACAGCGCGGCACCGTCGGCGTTGATCGCGATGTTGTCCAGCGCGAGGCCCTTCATGTGCAGGCCGCCGTCGGTGGTGTAGTGGAAGCGGACCTTGACGGCCTTGCCGGCGTAGGCGTTCAGCGAGTAGGACAGGTCGCCCCACTTGCCGCCCGAGTTGCCGGTGAGGCCCGGCGCGTCGGCGCCGTCCTTCTGCAGCGGGGTGCCGTTGAAGGTGCCGTCGACGGCGGTCCAGTGGGCGCCACCGTCGGTGGAGACCTCGGCGTAGCCGTAGTCGTAGTCCTGCTCGATGTCGTACCAGGCCTTGGCGGTCAGCGTCGCCGAGGTCTTGCCGGTCAGGTCGACATCACGCACCAGCGAGACGTTCAGGTCGTCCGCGCTGCCGCTCCACCACTCGTTCGCACCCGCGAACGGGGTGTTGATCTCGGTGGTGACGGTCTTGTTCGGGAGGTCGACCACCACGGCCTGCGGGCGCTTGGTGTTGTACTCCGCCGGACCGGTCCAGTGGAAGGACAGCTTGTTGGCGCTGGCCTTGTCGTAGTTCAGCCAGCCGAGCTGCAGCTTGCTCCAGGCGTCGAGGTCGCCCGGCTTGTCGCCGATCGACGACTTGCCGTCACCCAGCCAGGAACCGGAGGACATCAGCGACCAGAAGCCGACCGAGTTGTCGTCCTTGCCCGTGGTGTCGTAGAGGTCCGGCAGGCCGAGGTCGTGGCCGTACTCGTGGGCGAAGACACCGAGGCCGCCGTTCTCGGGCTGCATGGTGTAGTCGCCGACCCAGAGGCCGCTGGTGCCGACCGGGGTGCCGCCGAGCTTGTTGTTGTCCGGGCCGGTCTTGCCGGCCTGGGCACCGTAGACGTAGCTGCGGTGGGCCCAGAGCGCGTCGGTGCCCTGGACGCCGCCGCCGGCGGACTGGTCCTCACCGGCGTGCACGATCTGGAAGTGGTCGATGTAACCGTCGGGCTCGTTGAAGTTGCCGTCGTGGTCGAAGTCGTACCGGTCCCACTGGTCGTACTGCGCGATGGTGGCCTTGATCTGCTCGTCCGTCTGGCCCTTGGCCTTCTGGTCGGCGACCCAGGCGTTGATGCCGTCGCGGATCAGGTCCTGCGCGTTGTTGCAGACGTGCGCACCGCAGTAGTCCGAGCCGTAACGGGCCTCGTTCCACGGAACCTTCACCCAGTCGGTGACCTGGCCGTCGACCGAGTAGCGGCCCGAGGACTGCTTCTCGTAGAAGGTCTTCAGCGAGTCGCCGGTCTTGTTGAAGTACAGGTCCTGGTAGTGCTGCTGGTTGTAATCAGCCTGCCAGGCGGTGGAGTTGTCCTTGGTGCGGTCCGGCTGGGCGATCAGGTTGTGCGCGGGGCCGGGCTGGCCGCCGTACTTCACCTTGCCGTCGGGCGTGGTGGTGGTGCTGTCCACCTGGTCGCCGAAGTCGACGAGGATGGTGAAGATCTTGTCCGTGCGCTCACGGGCCAGCTCGACGTACTTGTCGCGGCCCAGCTTCACGGAGGTGCTGCTGCCGTGCTTCTCGATCTTGGCGGTGCCCGCCAGGAGCTGCTCGGTGGCGGCCTTCTGCTCGGCCTCGACCTTGGCGGTCAGCGGGCCCGGCAGGTCGTGGTCGACCTTGAGCGCCTGAGCGTCGGCGGGGTCGTGCGAGACAGGGGCCGGCGTGGCGGCGGTGGCCGTCCCGGGCAGCAGGCCCGTGCCGAGCGCGGCCGTGACCGCGATGGCAGCAGTGGCCGCAGCGGCCCTCTTGGATATCTTCAACGTGGTGACGTCCTCCCCTTACCGGCACGGCTCTTGGCCCGCCGGCGAACCAATGAAAGACAGGTGGACGACATTTGATCCAAGGCTCGGTCAAAAAGAAAGACCTTGACCATGCATGATCACGACGCTATCCTCCGGGATCCGTGATCAACTGACGATCGGTCAAGAGTAAAGCCTGGCCCACAGTTGGGGCATCCATCGCACGCGCACGAGCGCGCATGTTGCCCCGCCCGGGGGCCGGACGGGGCAAAATCACAGGTTATGGATGTCTAAACAGTTTTAAAACTGAAAAGGACTCGGCCCCGACGATCCGTCGGGGCCGAGTCCTTTTGCGTACTACCGGTTACTTGGTGAGGTCCGGGCCGGCGGAGCCGACCGCGGCGGCCGGGGTGTCCGCCACCGGCGACTTCTCCTCGCCGCGGAAGGTGAACTTCGCTTCCTTGCCCTCGCCCTCGGTGCCGACGACCACGATGTGGCCGGCGCGCAGCTCGCCGAAGAGGATCTTCTCGGACAGGTGGTCCTCGATCTCGCGCTGGATCGTCCGGCGCAGCGGACGGGCGCCCAGGATCGGGTCGTAGCCCTTCTTCGCCAGCAGCTTCTTGGCCTCGACGCTGAGCTCCAGGCCCATGTCGCGGTCCTTGAGGCGGCCGTCCACCTTGGCGATCATGAGGTCGACGATCTGGATGATGTCGTCCTCGGACAGCTGGTGGAACACCACGATGTCGTCGACACGGTTCAGGAACTCCGGCCGGAAGTGCTGCTTGAGCTCCTCGCTGACCTTCGCCTTCATCCGCTCGTACCCGCTGGTGGCGTCGCCCGTGGCCGCGAAGCCCAGGTTGAAGCCCTTGGAGATGTCCCGGGTGCCGAGGTTGGTGGTCATGATGATGACCGTGTTCTTGAAGTCGACCACGCGGCCCTGGGAGTCGGTCAGGCGGCCGTCCTCCAGGATCTGCAGCAGCGAGTTGAAGATGTCCGGGTGGGCCTTCTCCACCTCGTCGAAGAGGACGACGGAGAACGGCTTGCGGCGCACCTTCTCGGTCAGCTGGCCGCCCTCCTCGTAGCCCACGTAGCCGGGCGGGGAGCCGAACAGCCGGGAGACCGTGTGCTTCTCCGAGAACTCGGACATGTCGAGCGCGATCAGCGCGTCCTCGTCGCCGAAGAGGAACTCCGCCAGCGTCTTCGACAGCTCGGTCTTACCGACACCGGACGGACCGGCGAAGATGAAGGAGCCGCCGGGGCGCTTCGGGTCCTTGAGGCCCGCACGGGTGCGCCGGATGGCCTGGGAGAGCGCCTTGATGGCGTCCTTCTGGCCGATGACGCGCTTGTGCAGCTCGTCCTCCATGCGCAGCAGGCGGGAGGACTCCTCCTCGGTCAGCTTGAAGACCGGGATGCCGGTGGCGGTGGCCAGGACCTCGGCGATGAGCTCCTCGTCCACCTCGGCGACGACGTCCATGTCGCCGGCCTTCCACTCCTTCTCCCGCTTGGCCTTCGCGGTGAGCAGCTGCTTCTCGTCGTCGCGCAGCGAGGCGGCCTTCTCGAAGTCCTGCGCGTCGATCGCGCTCTCCTTCTCGCGGCGGACCTCGGCGATCTTCTCGTCGAACTCGCGCAGGTCCGGCGGCGCGGTCATCCGGCGGATGCGCATCCGGGAGCCGGCCTCGTCGATCAGGTCGATCGCCTTGTCCGGCAGGAAGCGGTCCGAGATGTACCGGTCGGCCAGGGTGGCGGCGGCGACCAGGGCGGCGTCGGTGATCGAGACCCGGTGGTGCGCCTCGTACCGGTCGCGCAGGCCCTTGAGGATCTCGATGGTGTGCGGCAGCGACGGCTCGGCGACCTGGATCGGCTGGAAGCGGCGCTCCAGCGCGGCGTCCTTCTCCAGGTGCTTGCGGTACTCGTCGAGCGTGGTGGCACCGATGGTCTGCAGCTCGCCGCGGGCCAGCATCGGCTTGAGGATGCTGGCGGCGTCGATCGCGCCCTCGGCGGCGCCCGCGCCGACCAGGGTGTGCAGCTCGTCGATGAACAGGATGATGTCGCCGCGGGTGCGGATCTCCTTGAGCACCTTCTTCAGGCGCTCCTCGAAGTCACCGCGGTACCGGGAGCCGGCGACCAGGGCGCCGAGGTCCAGGGTGTAGAGCTGCTTGTCCTTCAGCGTCTCCGGGACCTCGCCCTTGACGATCGCCTGGGCCAGACCCTCGACCACGGCGGTCTTGCCGACGCCCGGCTCACCGATCAGCACGGGGTTGTTCTTGGTGCGGCGGGACAGCACCTGCATGACCCGCTCGATCTCCTTCTCGCGCCCGATCACCGGGTCGAGCTTGGCCTCGCGCGCGGCCTGCGTCAGGTTGCGGCCGAACTGGTCGAGGACCAGCGAGGTGGAAGGAGTGCCCTCGGCGGGGCCACCGGCGGTGGCCGACTCCTTGCCGCCGCCCTGGTAACCGGAGAGCAGCTGGATGACCTGCTGCCGGACCCGGTTCAGATCGGCGCCCAGCTTCACCAGGACCTGGGCGGCGACGCCCTCGCCCTCGCGGATCAGGCCGAGCAGGATGTGCTCGGTGCCGATGTAGTTGTGGCCGAGCTGAAGGGCCTCGCGGAGCGACAGCTCCAGGACCTTCTTCGCCCGGGGGGTGAAGGGGATGTGGCCGGACGGGGCCTGCTGCCCCTGGCCGATGATCTCCTCGACCTGCTGCCGGACCGCCTCGAGCGAGATCCCGAGGCTCTCCAGGGCCTTGGCGGCGACACCCTCACCCTCGTGGATCAGACCCAGGAGGATGTGCTCGGTGCCGATGTAGTTGTGGTTGAGCATCCGGGCTTCTTCCTGAGCCAGGACGACAACCCGCCGCGCGCGGTCGGTGAACCTTTCGAACATCGTTTTCGCTCCTCAGAGCGGTCGGCCAGTTCGGGGTCCGTCCCCGCCCTGTCCTTCCGCATGCTAGTCCCGCTCAGCGGCGCGGCCCACGGACAACCCCCACTCGCGTGGGGACATCATGCTGCGCGACCAGCCGACACCATTCCCAACCTGATGCTGGGAGACGGTGTTCCCACGGGGGGCCCGGATGCACCTGATGACCGCTACGCCATCGGCGAACAGACACCGCGGTGCGGGGCCGGCCGGCCGCGCGAACTGCCTCGGCCGGGGCCCTGCGACCCCGCCCACCTGCATTCATACCCGGTATCCGGGTGAGATTCGCGCTCTTTGCCCGGTGGCGCTGTTCGCCTGGCGAGAAGTCCGTCCCGGAGCGCCGGTGGGCGCGGCGGGAATGACGCCGCATCAGGCGGGCCGGCCCGTTCGGACGGCCGATCGGGCCCGCGGGTACCGCCGGTCGGACGCTTCCCGCAGGGCCGTTCCGCTTCCTACAGCGTTGCACAGCCCGGTGCCGTCCCGCTGCCCGTCATCGGACCGGCCGATCATGCACCTGCCAGGGCGGCCGCAGGCGATCGGCCGGATCCGGAGCGCCGGGCCCCGGGGCCCGGCCGCCGGTCAGGAGGCGTGTGCCTTGTCGTACTTCGCCTTGATGTCGCTCGGGACGCGACCACGGTCGTTGATCTCCAGGCCCTGCTCCTTGGCCCAGCTGCGGATCTTCGCGGTGTCCGGGCCGGCGGTGGCCGTACGGCCTGCGGCGCGGCTGCCGCCGGTGCTGCGGCGCGCACCCGCGATCCGGCCGCTCTGCTTGCGGCCCTTCTCCACGTACGGGGCCAGCAGATCGCGGAGCTTGTCCGCGTTGGCGCCCTTCAGGTCGATCTCGTAGGCGACGCCGTCCAGCGCGAACATCACCGTCTCGTCCGCGGAGCCGCCGTCGAGATCGTCTTCAAGAATGACCTGCACCCTCTGTGCCACGGGCTTCCCTTTCCGAGTAAACGAGCCATTGTCTAGGCAAAGGAAACCGCCTTTTCCCGGAAAACTCAAACCCCTACCCGATCAGGATGCGTCCCGCAAGGCTCACAAGGGCGCGCTCAGAGGCGCAGGAGCATGCGCGAGTTGCCCAGAGTGTTGGGCTTCACCCGCTCCAGGTCCAGGAACTCCGCGACTCCTTCATCGTACGAGCGCAGGAGTTCTTCATAGACTTCCGTGGCCACGGCCGCCGGGTCTGACGTACGATCGTCGGTTTCCCCGATCTCGACGAAACCGTGTTTCGCGAAGAACGACACCTCGAACGTCAAGCAGAAAATCCGACGTACGCCGAGCCAGCGCGCGGTCTGCAGCAGCTTCTCCAGCAGGAGGTGCCCGATGCCGTGTCCGGTGCAGGACGGGTGCACCGCCAGCGTGCGGACCTCCGCGAGGTCCTCCCACATGACGTGCAGCGCCCCGCAGGCGATCACCGTGCCGGTGTCGTCGCGCTCGGCCACCCAGAACTCCTGCACGGATTCGAACAGGGTGACCGTCGGCTTGTCGAGCAGAATGCCGTCGCGCGAGTACGCGTCGATGAGTGTCCGTACGGCCCGCACGTCGGTGGTCCGCGCACGGCGGATGGTGACCTCCATGCCGGGACGCTATCGTGCCGCGCCGCCCCCGGTCTCCCCGGTGTCCCGGTCCGCCGCGGGGCGCGCCGGTTCGGAAGGAAGGACGGCGGCGACCCGCAGTGCGTCCCGCAGTGCCTCGCGTTGCTCCGGCGACATCAGTCCGAAGAAGTGCACGAGTGCCGCCGCCGGATTGTCGCTCGTCGCCCAGGCGTCGTTCATCAGAGCGGCGGTGTACGCCTCGCGCGAGGACACCGGCTCATATCGATACGCCCGGCCCGCCTGTTCCCGGCGCAGCCAGCCCTTTCTGTACAGCTTGTCGAGCACCGTCATCACGGTGGTGTACGCGATATCGCGTTCCGTCCGCAGATCCTGCAGAACCTCGCGAACCGTGACCGGGCGGTTCCACTGCCAGACCCTGGTCATGATGTCGTTCTCGAGTTCTCCGAGTTGCCGCACCATAGTCCGGCCAGGATAGGAACTGATTCGGACAAAATCGGCGATTCGGCAAGCAGACCGGCGCGCCGCCACCCCCCTGGCGGGGGGCGCCGGCGCGCCGGTGGTGTCCGAACGGCCCGCTGCGGCTATTCCGCGGCGCGGCCGGCCGAGGTGGCCATCGCGTCCGCGGCGGCGTCCTCCTTGGCCTTCTGGGCGCCGCCCTGGCTGCGGATGATCGCCCGCACCAGGAAGCCGAAACCGATCGCCATGACCAGCGGCGGCACGATCGCGCTCACGTAGTCCATCAGGTCACTCCTCTTCTGCGTCGTCCGCAGCGGCGGCGCCGCTGCCCTTCGCGGCCGCCCCGCTCTGCTGATCAGGCCGCACCAGCGGGAAGAGCACCGTCTCGCGGATGTTCTTGCCGGTGAGCAGCATGATCAGGCGGTCGACGCCGAGGCCGAGGCCGCCGGTGGGCGGCATCGCGTACTCCAGGGCCCGCAGGAAGTCCTCGTCCAGCTGCATGGCCTCGACGTCGCCGCCGGCCGCCAGCAGCGACTGGGCGGTCAGCCGTGCGCGCTGCTCGACCGGGTCGATCAGCTCGGAGTAGGCGGTGCCGATCTCGGTGCCGAAGATCACCAGGTCCCACTTCTCCGCGACGCCCGGGACGGAGCGGTGCTGGCGGGTCAGCGGGGAGACCTCGGTCGGGTAGTCCTTGATGAAGGTCGGGCGGATCGCGTGGTGCTCCAGCAGCCGCTCGATCATCTCCAGCACGATCTGGCCGTGGCCCCACTCCTTCTCCCACGGCACGCCGGCCTTGTCGGCGAGCGTGCGGAGCTCCTCGACGGAGGTCTCCGGGGTGATCTCGGTGCCGATCCGCGCGGAGATGCCCGGGTACACCGAGACCTCCTCCCACGGCTCGGCCAGGTCGATCTCGTGCTCCTCGCCGTCCGGGCCGAGGCCCTTGACCACGGTGGTGCCGAGGGCGTCCCGGGCGGCGTTGACGATGATCGCGCGGATCAGCTCGGCCTGGGTGTCGTAGTCGCCGTACGCCTCGTACGACTCCAGGGCGGTGAACTCCGGGTTGTGGGTCGCGTCGGCGCCCTCGTTGCGGAAGTTCCGGTTGATCTCGAAGACCTTCTCGGCGCCGCCGACGACCAGCCGCTTGAGGTAGAGCTCGGTCGCGATGCGCAGGTAGAGCTCGATGTCGTAGGCGTTGATGTGCGTCTTGAACGGACGGGCGTTGGCGCCGCCGTGGATCGGCTGCAGCATCGGGGTCTCGACCTCGAGGTAGCCGCGGTCCTCGTAGGTGCGGCGGATCGAGCGGATCACCTTGGTGCGCAGCTGGAGCATCTCGCGCGCCTCGGGGTTCACGATGAGGTCCACGTAGCGCTGGCGGACCCGGGCCTCCGGGTCGGTCAGGCCCTTGTGCTTGTCCGGCAGCGGCCGCAGGCACTTCGCGGTGAGCTCCCAGCGGTCGACCATGACGCTCAGCTCGCCGCGGCGGGAGGTGATGACCTCGCCCTCCACGCCGACCTGGTCGCCGAGGTCGATGTCGGTCTTCCAGGCAGACAGCCGCTCCTCGCCCAGCTTGTCGAGCGAGAGCATCACCTGCAGGTCGCCGGAGCCGTCGCGCAGGGTGGCGAAGCACAGCTTGCCGCCGGTGCGGGCCAGGATCACGCGGCCGGTGATGCCGACGCGCTCGCCGGTCGCGGTGTCCGCGGCCAGGTCCGGGTGCTTGGCACGCAGGTCGGCGATGGTGGTGGTGCGGGGGAATCCGACCGGGTACGGGTCGATTCCGGCCGCCCGGAGCCGGTCCAGCTTCTCGCGCCGGACGCGCATCTGCTCGGGGAGGTCGTCGGTCGCGGGGGCGGTGGTCTGATCGCTCACCCCACAAGGGTAGCCACCGCCGGGGCCCGCTCCGTGCCGGGTGGGACGGGCCCGCGCCGGACGGGCGGCGGCCCCGGAGGCCGCGGGGGCGCTCCGGGGCCGCCGGGGCCCGGGCCGAGGCTCAGCCGGTACCGGTGGCGAGCTCGGTCTCCTCGTCCTCGGGGGCGGGCGGCTGGGGCTGCGGCCGGGCCTTGGGGCGGCGGCCGAAGAGCTCGGCGGGGGTGGGCATCCTGCGGGGCTGCGGCTGCTCGCCGGGGGCCGGGGGCCTGGGGGTGCTGCTCATCGGGACGCGTCCTCCAACGATGGTGGCGGGCAGGGGGTCGGACACCGGGCTCGGCACGGCCGTCAGGTGTCGCTGGCCGGCGGCCAGCGACAGCCGCTCGCGGACCTCGGCCTCGGCCAGCGCGTGGCAGCGGCCGGCCAGCCGGGAGCGCCGGGCGTGCTCGGTGTGGCCGCATGGCTGCCGGGAGAGCGAGCGCAGCGCCGACAGGTCCTCGGGGGTGGGGAGGTAGCCGTCCGTCACGGCCTCCTCCAGCCGTTCCAGGTACCCCCGGGCGCTGCCGGGCAGCGCCGACCGGTAGCGGGCCAGGTCGGCCAGCAGGAAGCTGCGCAGCCGGCCGCCCTCCCGGACCGCCTCGTCGATGGACTCGGTGAGCTGCAGGGCGTCCTGCACGTCCTCCGCCACGTGTGCGGCGGACGGTCCGGGCGGCTGCAGCCGGTCGGGAAGGGCCGGGTAGAGGGCTTGGGCGAGGGCGCGGCGCAGCACGCGGACTTCGTCGGCGCTGAAAGCCATGCCGCCGCGCGATCCGTGTGGCGTAGGCATGAGGTGACAGTACGTGGCGTACGTCCGATTTCGGGCGATTGGCGCCGCAGTTGTCCCGATTGGCGTATCTGCCGCTGATCCGACCTGCCGACGGTCGGCCCGGCGGGGCCGACCGACCGTCAGCAGGCTTGGCACTCAGGCCCGTTCAGACCTTGTTGCGCTCCCAGACCAGCCGCAGGCCGATCAGCGTGAGCCAGGGCTCGTGCACGTCGATGGTCTCGGCCTCGCCGAGGACGAGCGGCGCCAGGCCGCCGGTGGCGATCACCTGGACGTCGTCCGGGTCCTTGGCGAGCTCCCGGGCCATCCGGTTCACCAGGCCGTCGACCTGCCCGGCGAAGCCGTACAGGATGCCGGACTGCATACCCTCAACGGTGTTCTTGCCGATGACGTTGCGGGGGCGGGCCAACTCGATCTTGCGCAGCTGCGCGCCGCGCAGCCCCAGCGCCTCCACCGAGATCTCGATGCCCGGCGCGATCGCGCCGCCCACGTAGTCGCCGCGGGCGTTCACCGCGTCGAAGGTGGTGGCGGTGCCGAAGTCCACCACGATGCACGGGCCGCCGTACAGGTGGTTGGCGGCCAGCGCGTTCACGATCCGGTCGGCGCCGACCTCCTTGGGGTTGTCCATCAGGACGTGCACCCCGGTCTTCACCCCCGGCTCCACGATCACCGCGGGCACGTCGCCGTAGTAGCGGCGCGTCACCTCGCGGAGCTCGTGGAGCACGGCGGGCACCGAGGAGCAGATCGCCAGCCCGGCCACCCGGTCGTCGGCGGACACGATGGGGTGGGCGCCCATCAGGCCCTGCAGCAGCACCGCCAGCTCGTCCGCGGTGCGCCGCGGGTCGGTGGAGATCCGCCAGTGTTCGACGATCTCCTCGCCGTCGAACAGGCCGAGCGTGGTCTGGGTGTTGCCGACGTCGATGGTCAGGAGCACAGGACGGCTTTCTGTTGAGGCTGGGTCAGGCGCGGAGGTCGAGGCCGATGTCGAGGACCGGAGAGGAGTGCGTCAGGGCACCGACGGCCAGGTAGTCGACACCAGTCTCGGCGACCTCGCGCGCCGTGGCCAGGGTCAGTCCGCCGGACGCCTCCAGCTTCGCCCGGCCGGCCACCACGGCGACGGCCTCCTTGAGCTGCGGCACGGTGAAGTTGTCGAGCAGGACCAGGTCCGCCCCGGCCTCCAGCACCGGCGTGATCTGGTCCACGGTGTCGACCTCGACCTCGACGGCGAGGTCCGGGTAGGCCGCCCGCACCGCGCGGAACGCCTCCGCGACACCGCCGGCCGCCACCACGTGGTTGTCCTTCACCAGCGCGGCGTCGGACAGCGCCATCCGGTGGTTGGCGCCGCCGCCGCAGCGGACCGCGAACTTCTCCAGCGCCCGCAGGCCCGGGGTGGTCTTGCGGGTGTCCCGGACGACCGCGCCGGTGCCCTCCAGGACGTCCGCCCAGGCCCGGGTCGCGGTGGCGATGCCGGACAGGTGGCAGAGCAGGTTGAGCGCGCTGCGCTCGGCGGTCAGCAGGTCCCGGGTGCGGCTGCGCACGGAGAGCAGCACCTGGCCGGCCTCGACCCGGGCGCCGTCCTCGACGTGCCGCTCGACCTCGAACTCCTCCTCGCAGACCAGGGAGACCACGGCCTCGGCCACCCGCAGGCCGGCCACCACGCCGGCCTGGCGGGCGGTGAAGTCGGCGGTGGCGACGGCGTCCGCCGGGACGGTCGCCACCGAGGTGACGTCCTCGCCGCCGGCCAGGTCCTCGCCGAGCGCGAGCATCGCGATGTCCTCGACCTCGACCGGGTCCAGGCCGGCCTCCTCCAGCAGCGCCGCGAGCGCCGGGTCCAGACCGGTCTCGTACGCCTCGCCCTCGCCGCAGGCGCAGCCGTCGCCGCAGCCGCCGGCGGAGGCGAGCGGGAGTTCGTCGTGGGTCATGGTGGTGCTCCTCGTTGATCGGCTGGGTCAGGCCAGGTGCGCGGGGAACCGCGCGATGCGGGAGGTGCGGCGCCGCACCCGCCCCGAAGGGGGTGTGGTGCAGGTGCCGCGATGGTGCTGTCGGGCGGTGGCCGGTCGCGCGGTCGACCCCGGGCCCGGCGGCCGGGAGGCGGCTCCACGCGTCCGTGCTCCGCTCACCCCTGGACGCACGGTGCACCCGTCTCGTCGAGGGTGGTGGTCAGGTGGCGCCGCCAGTGGGCGTCGTCGCGCTCGGGGAAGTCCTCGCGCCAGTGGCAGCCGCGGGTCTCCGCACGGAGTGCCGCGGCGGCGACCAGGGCGGTCGCCACCAGGTGCAGGTTGGTGGCCTCCCAGGTCTCCACCCGCGGGTCGGCCGGCTTCTCCTCGGTGGAGAGCTCGCGGGCGTCGGAGGCCAGCCGGGCCAGCCCCTCCGCGGTGGCGGCCATCGACGCGGCCGAGCGCAGCACGCCCGCGCCGCGCGACATCAGCCGCTGGACCTCGGCGCGGGTCTCCGGGGCGAGCAGCGGGACGGGGCGGGCGCCGCGGGCCGCGGCGACGTCCACCGTGCGCTCGGGGAGGTCGCCGGCGGCGTGCCGGGCGGCCAGGTCGGCGGCGATCCGCTCGGCGAAGACCAGGCCCTCCAGCAGCGAGTTGGAGGCCAGCCGGTTGGCGCCGTGCACGCCGGTGCAGGCGACCTCGCCGCAGGCGTACAGGCCGGGCACGCTGGTGCGGCCGGACAGGTCGGTGCGGACGCCGCCGGAGGCGTAGTGGGCGGCGGGCGCGACCGGGACGGGCTCGGTGACCGGGTCGATGCCGTGCGACCGGCAGGAGGCGAGGATCGTCGGGAAGCGGTGCTCCCACATCTCGGCGCCGAAGTGCCGGCCGTCGAGGTACATGTGCTCGGTGCCGCGCAGCTGCATCTGCCGGGTGATCGCCTTGGCGACGATGTCGCGCGGGGCGAGTTCGGCGAGTTCGTGCTGCCCGAGCATGAACCGCTCGCCGGAGGCGTCGACCAGGTGGGCGCCCTCGCCGCGGACGGCCTCGGAGACCAGCGGCTGCTGGCCCTCGGCGTCCGGGCCGAGCCACAGCACGGTCGGGTGGAACTGGACGAACTCCAGGTCGGCGACGTCCGCGCCGGCGCGCAGCGCGAGCGCGACGCCGTCGCCGGTGGAGACCGCCGGGTTGGTGGTCGCGGAGAAGACCTGGCCCATGCCGCCGGTGGCGAGCACCACGGCGCGGGCGCGCAGCGCGCCGACGCCGTCGCGCTGGCCCTCGCCCATCACGTGCAGGGTCAGCCCGGCGGCGTGGCCCTCCGCGTCGGTGAGCAGGTCGAGGACGAGCGCGTGCTCGATCAGCTCGATGCCCGGGTCGCTGCGGACGGCGGCGACCAGCGCGCGGGATATCTCGGCGCCGGTGGCGTCGCCGCCGGCGTGCGCGATCCGGCGGCGGTGGTGGCCGCCCTCGCGGGTGAGCAGGATCGAGCCGTCGGCGTCCTGGTCGAAGGCGGCGCCGACGGCGATCAGCCGCCGGACGGCGTCCGGGCCCTCCGTGACGAGGGCGCGGACCGCGTCCTCGTCGCACAGGCCGGCGCCGGCGACCAGGGTGTCGTCGAGGTGCTGCTCGGGGGTGTCGCCCTCGCCCAGGGCGGCGGCGATGCCGCCCTGGGCCCAGCGGGTGGAGCCGTCGTCGAGCATCGCCTTGGTGACCACGGTGGCCCGCAGACCGGCCTTGCGGGCGTTCAGCGCGACGGTCAGGCCGGCGACGCCGGAACCGACCACGACCACGTCGGTGGTCGCGGTCCAGCCGGGTGCCGGGGCGGTCAGGCGATACTGCATGGCTTCAGTCGCTCCTTCAGCGTGCGGTGTCGGCGGTCGCGCCGTCCGCATCACGGTACGCTCCCGCCGACTTGGGCGTGTCCACTGTCAGATCACCGCGGACGAGGCCGCTGCCCTCGGGTGCGTCGGCCGGGTCCCCGCCCATGCCGGTGATCCGGTTGTCGCCGTCCACGAAGACCACCTTGGGCAGGTACGCCTTGGCCTCGGCGGTGTCCATCTGGCCGTACGCGATGAGGATCACCAGATCGCCGGGGTGCACCAGGCGGGCCGCGGCGCCGTTGATGCCGATCACGCCGGAGCCGCGCGGGCCCGCGATGGTGTAGGTCTCCAGGCGGGCGCCGTTGTTGATGTCGACGATGTGGACGAGCTCGCCGGGGAGCAGGTCCGCGGCGTCGAGCAGGTCCTCGTCGACGGTGACGGAGCCGACGTAGTGCAGGTCGGCCTGGGTCACCGTGGCCCGGTGGATCTTGGACTTGAGCATGGTGCGGAGCATCTGGTCACGCCTCCTGGTGGGACCCCCGGCCGGGCCGGGGGAGAGTGCATGCCTACGGGGGTCGAACGCTGGTGGAGCTACCGGACGATGACGCCGACGTTGTCGATCAGGCGGGTGGAGCCCACCTTGGCGGCCACGGCCAGTACCGCCTCGCCGGTGAAGTCGTCCGGCGCCTCGGTGAAGGAGTCCGGATCGATCAGGGCGAGGTAGTCGGGGGTGACACCCTCGGCGGCGTCCAGGACGGCCGCGGCGGCCTCGCGGACCGCCTTGGCGCCCTGCGCGCCCGCGTCGCGGCCGGCGAACAGCGCCCCGGACAGGGCCAGCGCCTGCGCGCGCTCGGTGTCGGAGAGGAAGCGGTTGCGGGAGGAGAGCGCCAGCCCGTCCTCCTCGCGGACGGTCGGCACGCCGACGACCTCCACGTCGAAGTCCAGGTCGGCGACCATGCGGCGGACGATCGCCAGCTGCTGGGCGTCCTTCTCGCCGAAGAGCGCGAAGTCCGGGTCCGTGATGTGCAGCAGCTTGGCGACGACGGTCAGCATGCCGTCGAAGTGCCCCGGGCGGGCGGCGCCCTCGAAGCCGTCGCCCATCGGCCCGGCGGACAGCCGCACCAGCGGCTCGCCGTTCGGGTACATCTCCTCGGCGGTCGGGGCGAACACCACGTCGGCGCCCGCCTCGCGGGCCACCTCCAGGTCGGCGTCCAGGCTGCGCGGGTAGCGGTCGAGGTCCTCGCCGGCGCCGAACTGCAGCGGGTTGACGAAGACCGTCACCGCGACCCGGCCGTCCCGGCCGACCTGGCGGCGGGCCGCGCGGATCAGCGCGGCGTGGCCGGCGTGCAGCGCGCCCATGGTCATCACCACGGCGTTCTCCACCGGCTGCTCGTCGGGCCAGAACGCGGCCTCGAACTCGTCGACGGTCCGGGTGAGCGCGGTGGTGCGGGGGGCCGTCTTCGCCGGCTGCTTGCCGCGTGCCATCAGGGGGTCTCCTCGTTGAGTACGTCCAGCAGCGCCGCCGCCGCTTCTTCCTTGAGCGATCCGCCGCGGACCGCCCGCTGCGCGGTGGCCCGGGCCATCGCACGGTATGCCTGGCCGATGTCCGGGGACACCGTCCGCAGCTGCTCCAGGTGCCGGCGCAGCGTGCCCGCGTCACCGCGGGCGACCGGGCCGGTGAGCGCGGCGTCGCCGGAGCGCAGGGTGTTGTCCAGGGCCGCGCCGAGCAGCGGGCCGAGCAGCCGGCCCGGCTCGGCGACCCCGGCGCTGTGCAGCAGCTCCATCGCCTGCGAGACCAGCGTGACCAGGTGGTTCGAGCCGTGCGCGAGCGCCGTGTGGTAGAGCGGACGGACCTCCTCGGGCACCCACTCCGGCTCGCCGCCCATCTCCACGACCAGCGCCTCGGCGACCGGCCGCAGCTCCTCGGGGGCGGTCACCCCGAACGGGCAGCCGGCCAGCCGGGCCAGGTCCACCGAGGTGCCGGTGAAGGTCATCGCCGGGTGCAGCGCCAGCGGTAGCGCGCCCGCGCGGGCGGCGGGCTCCAGCACGGCCACGCCGTGCGCGCCGGAGGTGTGCACCACGAGCTGGCCCGGGCGGATCGCGCCGGTCGCGGACAGCCCGGCGACGAGGTCGGCGAGCGCGTCGTCGGGCACCGTCAGGAGCACCAGGTCGGCGGCGGCCAGCACCTGCGGCGGGCTCACCAGCCGGACACCCGGCAGCAGGGCCTCGGCGCGGCGCCGGGAGGCGGCGGACACCCCGGAGGCGGCGACCACCCGGTGGCCGGCCAGCTGCAGGGCGGCGCCCAGGGCGGGGCCCACCCGGCCGGTGCCGACCACGCCGACGGCGAGCCGGGCGGGCCGGTTCTCCGGGTCCAGCGGATCGCCGAAGGGGTCGGTCGGCCCGAGGGCCGGGGCATTGTCGGACGCGCTCACCGCTCGGCCCTCGTCATTGCTTCCCGTTCCAGTCCTGTGCAGGTACCAGACGTACCGCTCCATCGTACGGGGCCCCCGGTGCGGCCCGGCCGGGCGGGGCCGGGCCGCCGGATCTCCACGGAAGCTTCACGACCCAGCCGGCGCTCCGAACGCTACGGGCGGGTAACTTGGCGCAGTCCGAGCCCCGGGACCCCGAGGGAGACCATGCCCAGACGCCTCGGCCTTGCCCGTCCGCGCCGCCCCCGCACCATCCGTACCCGGATCATCGCGCTGGTGCTGATCCCCGTGGTCGCCCTGGTCGGCCTGTGGACCTTCGCGATGGTCTCGATGACCGGCGACCTGCGCGCCCTCGTCCGGCTCAAGGACGCCTACTCGTACTTCGGCAGCCCGGTGGACACCGCCGTCGGCCAGATCCAGATCGAGCGCCGGCTGGCCGCCGAGTACCTCGGCTCCGGCGGCGACCAGGCCGCCCTCGCCGCCTACACCGACCAGCAGCGGAGCACCGACGAGAAGATCCGCGCGATGCGGGCCGCCGCCGAGAACCCCGACCGGCAGGACTGGCTCACCGCCGAACAGCGCGGCACCCTCGCCGCCGTGCTGCGCGGCACGGAAGGCCTGACCCCGCTCCGGCAGGCCGTGATCACCCGCTCCCTCGGCTGGGACACCGCGGTCGACCGCTACACCGCCGTCGTCGAACCCTCCTTCGCCGTCCAGTCCGCGCTCACCGCGCTGCAGGCCGGCCGGCTCGCCCGCGAGGCCCAGGTGGTCGTCGAGCTGGTCCGGGTCCGCGAGTTCGTCTCCCGGGAGGACGCCCTGGGCTCCGGCGCCCGGGCCGCCGGCTCCTTCACCCCCGCGCAGTTCCGAGCCTTCGCCGCCGTCGTCGAGGACCGCCGGGTCTTCCAGCGCACCTACGTCGCCGCACTGCCCGCCGACTCCCGGGCCGGCTTCGAGACCTTCGCCGTCGACCCCCGCTACACCGCCCTGGTCGCCGCCGAGGACGGCGTCCTGGAGCCCGGCGCCGACGCCGCCGGCCGCGCCGTCGACCGCGGCGGCTGGCGCACCACCATGGACCCGGTCGTCCACCGCTACATGGAGCTGTGCCAGGACGCCGCCCTCAACTCCGCCGCCCGCGGCCGCGCCTACGCCGGCGACCAGCTGCTGAAGGCCGGCCTCGCGGGCGGCGGCGGACTGCTCGCCGTGGTGTTCTCCGTCTGGTACTCGGTGCGCACCGGCCGCCGGATCACCCGGCGGCTGGCCCGGCTGCGGGTCGCCGCCGACCGGCTGGCCAACCGCCAGCTGCCCGACGTCGTCCGCCGGCTGGCGGCCGGCGAGACGGTCGACGTGGAACGCGCCGCACCGCGGCTCGCGTTCGCCGCCGGCGAGGACGACGACGAGATCGGCGACCTCGGCCGCGCCCTCAACCACGCCCGGCGCGCCGCGGTCGAGGCCGCCGTCGAACAGGCCCGGCTGCGGTCCGGCATCTCCGCCGTCTTCGTCAACATCGCCCGCCGCAGCCAGGCCCTGATCCACCGCCAGCTCAAGCAGCTGGACACCATGGAGCGCCGCGCCACCGACCCCGACGAGCTCGCCGACCTCTTCCGGGTCGACCACCTGGCCACCCGGATGCGCCGCCACGCCGAGGGCCTGATCATCCTCTCCGGCGCCGCCCCCGGCCGGATGTGGCGCCGGCCCGTCCCGCTGGTCGAGGTGGTCGGCTCCGCGGTCGGCGCCGTCGAGGAGTACGAGCGGGTGGTCGTCCCGCCGATGCCGCAGGTGTTCATCGCCGGCGCGGCCGTCGCCGACCTCGCCCACCTGGTCGCCGAACTCATCGAGAACGCCGCGTCCTTCTCGCCCCCGCACACCCAGGTCACCATGCGGGCCGGCGAGGCCGCCCACGGCTGCGTCCTGGAGATCGACGACCGCGGCCTCGGCATGGACGAGGAGGAACTCGCCGCCGCCAACCGCACCCTCGCCGACCCCCGGGAGTTCGACCCCACCCGCGCCGAGCGGCTCGGCCTCTTCGTCACCGGCCGGCTCGCCCGCCGGCACGGCATCGAGGTGACGCTGCGCCGCTCCCCGTACGGCGGCACCACCGCCGTGGTGCTGCTGCCGAGGACCGTGCTCGCCGAGCCGCCCGAGCCCGCGCCCGGCCCGCGGCCCGTCCCGGCGCCCGAGGCCCCCGCCGAGCCCGCGCCGGCCGTCGACACCCCGGCCGCCGCCGTGCTGCCGATGCGGCGCGCCCTGCCCACCCGGACCCGCCAGGCGTCCCTGGCCCCGCAGCTGAAGACCCCGGACAGCGCACCGGACACAGCCGACCGACCGGCCGCCCCGGCGCCCGCCGAGGTGTCGGCCGAAGAGATGGGCGCCGTCTTCGGCGCGTTCCAGCGCGGGCTGGACCGCGGCCGCGGCCCCCACAGCCCGCACCACCCGGAGGACGAACGATGAGCACGCCCGACACCACCACGCCGGCCGCCGACGGCCTGGACTGGCTGCTGGAGGACCTGGTCGACCGCACCGAGCACGTCCGCCGGGCCGTACTGCTCTCCTCCGACGGACTGCCCACCGCGGCCTCCGCCGGCCTGAGCACCGAGGACGCCGACCACCTCGCCGCCGTCTGCTCGGGCTTCCACAGCCTCGCCAAGGGCGTCGGCAGCCGCTTCGCGGCGGGCGGCGTCCGGCAGACCATGGTGATGCTGGAGGACGCCTTCCTCTTCGTCTCCCCGGCCGGCGAGGGCAGCTGCCTCGCCGTGCTGTGCGGGCCGCAGGCGGACGTCGGCCAGATCGCCTACGAGATGCAGATGCTCGTCCGCCGGGTCGGCCGCCATCTGTCCACCCCGGCCCGGGCCGACGCCGACCCGGCCCGCGACTGACGGGCGGCCCCGTGAGCGGTCACTGGTACGACGACGAGGCCGGCCCGATGGTCCGGCCGTTCACCCTCACCGGCGGGCGCACCCGCTCCGCCGCCGCCGAGCGGTACGACCTGCTGGCCGCCGTCTCCGCGGTGCCGGACGCCGAGCCGGCCGCACCGCTGGATCACGCCCGCAGCGCCCTGCTGGAGCGGATCCGGGCACGGGCCTGCCCGCTCGCCGAGCTGGCCGCCGACGCCGACCTGCCGATCGGCGCCCTGCGGGTGCTGCTCGGCGACCTCGTGCAGGCCGGCCTGGTCGCGGTCGGCCGGGCCGCCGCCGAGGCCGGCCGTCCGGACGTCCGGCTGCTGCGCGAGGTGATCCAGGGCCTGCGCCGGCTCTGACACCGGCCCGCCGGCCCGGCCGGCGGGTCAGTCCGCCGCGCCGGCCCTGACCAGCCCGTTCTCGTAGGCCAGCACCACGGCCTGGACACGGTCGCGCAGGCCCAGCTTGGCCAGGATCCGGCCGACGTGCGTCTTCACGGTGGCCTCCGACAGCGTCAGCCGGGCCGCGATCTCGCTGTTCGACAGGCCCTGCGCCACCAGCAGGAACACCTCCCGCTCACGGTCGGTGAGCGGCTCCAGCACCGGCGAGCCGGGCGCCGTCGACGGCGTCGGCAGCACCTGCGCGAAGCGGTCGATCATCCGGCGGGTGGTGGTCGGCGCGACCACCGCGTCACCGCCGTGCACCGCGCGGATCGCCGCGACCAGCTCGGTCGGCGGGACGTCCTTCAGCAGGAAGCCGCTGGCCCCCGCCTTCAGCGCGGCGAATGCGTACTCGTCCAGGTCGAAGGTGGTCAGGATGAGCACGTGCGGCGCGTCCGGCAGCGGCGCACCGGAGTCGTCCAGGCAGATCCGCCGGGTGGCCTGCACGCCGTCCAGCCTCGGCATCCGGACGTCCATCAGCACCACGTCGACCTCCGTCTCCGCGAGCCGCTCCAGCGCCTGCGCGCCGTCGCCCGCCTCGGCGGCGATCTCGATGTCGCCCTGCGACTGCAGGACCATCCGGAAGCCCGTACGGAGCAGCTCCTGGTCGTCCACGAGCATCACGCGGATGGTCACGGTCGGTACTCCTTCACCTGTGCGGTCGTGCCCCGGCCTCAGCCGGCGGCCTTGAGGGGGAGGACGGCCCGGATCCGGAAGCCGCCGCCCGGCCGGGGGCCGATGTCGAGACTGCCGCTCACCATGCCGACCCGCTCGCGCATGCCGATCAGACCATGCCCCGGCCCCTCGGCACCACCGTCGAGCTGCTCCGCCGTGGTGCCGCGGCCGTCGTCCTCGACCAGCACCTCCAGATCGCGGTCGCCGAAGTCCACGGCGACCCGGGCACGGGCGCCCGGACCGCCGTGCTTGCGCACGTTGGTCAGCGCCTCCTGGACGATCCGGTACACCGTCAGCTCCAGACCGCGGGGCAGCTCCCGCGGCTCGCCCGAGGTCGCGAAGTCCACCGGCAGACCCGCGGTGCGGACCTGCTCCAGCAGCTCCGGCAGCTCCTCCACGCCGGGCTGCGGGACGTACTCCTCGGCCGTCTCCGACGTCCGCAGCACCCCGAGCAGCCGGCGCATCTCCACCAGCGCCTGACGCCCGGTGGCCGCGATCGTGCTGAGCGCCTCCTTCGCCTGCTGCGGCGAGTTGTCCAGCACGTAGGCGGCGCCGTCGGCCTGAACGATCATCACCGAGACGTTGTGCGCGACCACGTCGTGCAGCTCCCGGGCGATCCGGGCGCGCTCGGCGGCCACCGCCACCTTCGACTGCGCGTCCCGCTCGCGCTCCAGCCGGGCCGCCCGGTCCTCCAGCTCGATCAGATAGGCCCCGCGGACCCGGGTCAGCCGGCCCCACGCCCAGCACAGCACGAACGGCGTCGACATCAGCACCGCCACGAACACCAGCTGCCAGGTGCTCGGGCCGGGCGGCGGCGACGGGTCGTCCGGCACCGGGTCGCCGCTGTTGTCGAACCGCCACAGCGTCAGCGGCCCGGCCACCAGGCCCACCGCCAGCACCAGCCGGGACGCCCACCGGGACCCGAAGGCCGCGCCGGTGTACGCGAACACCAGGTAGCCGATGGCCGAGGCGCCCGGTGTCACGTTCAGGACGAGCTGCCCCAGCCCCAGCGCGGTGCCGCCGGCCGCGGCCAGGTCCGGATACCGGCGCCGGACCACCATCAGCGCGGCGATCGCCAGCGAGAAGGCCAGGCCGCCGTAGAGCTGCCGGTCCGAATCGGAGAAGTCGGACAGCAGGCCGAGCAGGAGGACCACCAGCGCCCAGGCGGAGTCGACCACCATCGGGTGACGGCGGAGCCAGGCGTTGAGTCGATGCACGCTCCAAGCCTAGGCAGTCGCACCGCACCCCCAGGTCCGCCGCGAGGGCGATCCGCCATCCGTCGCAGGGTGGAGACGCCCCCCGCCGGGACACCCCCGCCGACCGGTAGCGTCGACCCCCGTGACCTGGATGCGGTGGCGGCCTGCCATGGAGGAGGCGCTGTACGGCGCGGACGGCTTCTACCGGGGCCCGGAGGGGCCCGCCGGGCACTTCCGCACCTCCGTGCACGCCTCCCCGCTGTTCGCCGGCGCGGTCGCCCGGCTGCTCGCCGAGACCGACGAGGCGCTCGGCCGCCCCGCCGAACTCGCCCTCGTCGACGTCGGCGCCGGCCGCGGCGAACTCCTCGCCGGCGTGCTCGCCGCCCTCGACCCCGGGCTCGCCGCCCGGGTCCGCCCCTACGCCGTCGAACTCGCCGACCGCCCCGCCGGCCTGCCCGCGGCCGTGCGGTGGACGGACACCCTGCCGACCGGCCTGACCGGCCTGCTCTTCGCCAACGAGTGGCTCGACAACGTGCCCCTCGACATCGCCGAACCCGACGAGGACGGCCTGCTGCGCTACGTCGAGGTCGGCCCCGACGGCGAGGAGCGGCTCGGCGGACCGCTGGAGGAGGCTGACGCCGCCTGGGCCGCACGCTGGTGGCCGGACGGCGAACGCGTCGAACTCGGCCGCACCCGCGACGAGGCCTGGGCCTCGGCCGTCGCCGCCCTCGACCGCGGCCTCGCCGTCGCCGTCGACTACGCCCACAGCGCCGCCGACCGCCCGCTCTTCGGCACCCTCGCCGGCTTCCGCGCCGGACGCGAGGTCCGGCCCGTCCCCGACGGCAGCTGCGACGTCACCGCGCACGTCGCCCTCGACGCGGCCGCCGTCCCCGTTGTCCACAGCCTGTGGACAACGCAGCGGGCCGCACTGCACGCCCTCGGCGTGTACGGCGGACGGCCCCCGCTCGCCCTCGCCTCCACCGACCCGGCCGGCTACCTGCGGGCCCTCGGCGGAGCCGGCGAGGCCGCCGAACTGACCGACCCGGCCGGACTCGGCGGCTTCGGCTGGCTCGCCCAGGCCGTCCGCATGCCGGTACCGCGGAGCCTGGCGGGACTTCCCGCACCCGCGGGGTGGCAGACTCTGTAGCCATGAGGGAGACCACGGTCGGCATCGGCGCGGGCGCGCAGCAGCTCACGGGCGAGCTGGGCACCAGCGACATGGTGCTCAACATCGGCCCGCAGCACCCGTCCACGCACGGCGTGCTGCGGCTGAAGCTGGTGCTGGACGGCGAGCGGATCGTCACCGCGGAGCCGGTCATCGGCTACATGCACCGCGGTGCGGAGAAGCTCTTCGAGGCCCGCGACTACCGCCAGATCATCATGCTGGCGAACCGGCACGACTGGCTCTCCGCCTTCTCCAACGAACTCGGCGTGGTCCTCGCCGTCGAGCGGATGCTCGGCATGGAGGTCCCCGAGCGGGCGGTGTGGATCCGCACCCTGCTCGCCGAGCTCAACCGGGTGCTCAACCACCTGATGTTCCTCGGCTCCTACCCGCTGGAGCTGGGCGGCATCACCCCGATCTTCCACGCCTTCCACGGCCGCGAGGAACTCCAGCACGTCATGGAGGAGGCCTCCGGCGGCCGCATGCACTACATGTTCAACCGGGTCGGCGGCCTCAAGGAGGACCTGCCGGCCGGCTGGCTCGGCCGCGTCCGGCACGCCGTCGACGCCGTCCGCAAGCAGCTCCCGGTCTACGAGAACCTCGTCCTCGGCAACGAGATCTTCCGCGGCCGCACCGCCGGGGTCGGCGTGCTCACCCGCGAGCAGGTCCACGCCTACGGCGTCAGCGGGCCGATCGCCCGCGCCAGCGGCGTCGACTTCGACCTCCGCCGCGACGAGCCCTACCTCGCCTACGGCGAGCTCGCCGACCTGCTCACCGTCGTGGTCCGGGAGGAGGGCGACTGCCTGGCCCGCTTCGAGTGCCTGCTGGAGCAGTCCGCCAACTCCCTCGACCTCGCCGACGCCTGCCTCGACCGCCTCGACGGGATCGCCCCGGGGCCGGTCAACCTGCGGCTGCCCAAGGTCCTCAAGGCCCCCGAGGGCACCACCTACGCCTGGACCGAGAACCCGCTCGGCATCAACGGCTACTACCTGGTCTCCCGCGGCGACAAGACGCCCTGGCGGCTCAAGCTCCGCTCCGCCTCGTACAACAACATCCAGGCCCTGACCGAACTCCTGCCGGGCACCCTGGTCGCCGACATGGTCGCCATCCTCGGCTCGATGTTCTTCGTCGTCGGCGACATCGACAAGTAGCGGGAAACCCCGAATTCGGGGCCGCCCCTACTTGCCCGCAGGGTTGTCCGCGGGGTGGGGGGCGAGCTTCTTGTGGCCCTTGGTGGCGATGCGCTGCTCGCAGAGGGCGACCAGGACGGCGTACGCCTCGGGTCCCATCAGTTCGGTGAGTTCGGCGCGGTAGCTGACGTAGACCGGGTCCGGTGCGTTGTGCGCCTCGGGGCTGCCGGTGCACCACCAGTGCAGGTCGTGGCCGCCCGGGCCCCAGCCGCGGCGGTCGTACTCGCCGATGGTCACCTGCAGGTAGCGGGTGTCGTCGGGGCGGTCGATCCAGTCGTAGGTGCGGCGGACGGGGAGCTGCCAGCAGACGTCCGGCTTGGTCTCCAGCGGCTCGCGGCCCTCCTGCAGGGCCAGGATGTGCAGCGCGCAGCCCGCCCCGCCGGGGAAGCCGGGGCTGTTGCGGAAGAGGCAGGCGCCGTCGATCCGCCGGGTCTGCCGGTCACCGTCCTCGTCGAGCATGGTGATGCCGCCGTCGAGCCGGATCCGGCCCTTCGCGTCGGTGCCGTGCGGGTGGTTCTCCCACATGTCCGGGGTGAGCCGGGCGGCGTGGCCGGCGACCCGCTGCTCGTCCTCCTCGTCGGAGTAGTGGGCGCCGAGGGTGCAGCAGCCGTCGGAGGCGCCGCGGCCCTCCTCGATGCCGTGGCAGCCCTGGCCGAAGATGCAGCCCCAGTTGGAGGTGAGCCAGGTGAGGTCGCAGCGGAACACCTGCTCCTCGTCGGCCGGGTCGGTGAACTCGGCCCAGGCGCGTGCGAAGTCGAGCGGGACCTCGGCCCGTACGGTCGGCATCGCGAGGTCGACCGTGGTCGAGGCCGGCCGCTTGCCGTTCTTCCCGGACTTCTTGTGCTCTGCGGTGTCTGCTGCTGCCACGCTGCAAGGGTATGGCCTCGGCCGCCGTTTCCCGGCGGCGCCGGAGCCGCGCACCGGCGGCACACCTGCCCGGCACCCGGTCCGCACCGGCCGTGCACGGGCCGTGCGCAGGCGTCCGCCCGGTCGTGAAGGCAGGGTGAAGAGGCTCACCGCGGCCCCGGCCGCCTCATGTCCGGGGCCTAGGATGGCGGGCTGCAGACGGCTGCGTACGGGGACGCGACGCGACGACGGGGGACGGGGATGGCCGACAGGGTTCTGTTGAAGCCTTGGGAACTGCACGGCGAGGGGCGGGAGTTCGAGACCGTCTCGAACGACTTCGCGCGGGCGGCGCTCGACCTGGAGAACGGACTGGCCGGCCTCGGCACCCCCTGGGGGCGGGACGAGCCGGGCAAGGGCTTCGGGGAGACGTACGAGGGCGCCCGGGAGGGCGTGCTGGCCGGACTGCAGGGCCTGGCCGACCGCCTCGGCGGCATCGGGGCCGGCCTGCACACCATGGCCGACAACGCCGAGCACAACGAGCAGGGCAACCGCGACGCCTTCCGGACCCTGGACCCGGGAACCGGCGCGGCCCCCGCCGCGCTCTGAGTCGACGGACCGTCAAGCCGCACCACCGAAGGGGGACCACATGCCCAGGAACCTGCCCGAGGAGCTGGCCCCGGTCATGGCCCGGCTCGGCCGCCACTGGCCGGAGGCCGACGAGGACGCGCTGCGCCGCGCGGGCTGCCTGTGGCGCGAGTTCGGCACGGAGGCCGAGCGGCTGGGCCGCCGCGGCGGCGCCGCGGCCGAGCGCGTCACCGGCGAGAACGCCGGTCCCGCGGTCGAGGCGTTCGCCGAGCACTGGCGCGGCTTCAGCGGCGGCGGCCGCGGCCACCTGGACGACGCGCACGGCGCCGCCGAGGTGATCGCCGGGGCCTTCGACAAGGCCGCCGCGGCCGTCGACACCTGCAAGGCCGAGCTGGTCTCGGTGCTGACCGGCCTCGCCGAGGAGATCGCGCAGGCCGACAAGGCGGAGGCCGCGGCCGCCGCCCAGGTGAAGGCCGCGCAGGGGGAGGGGCTCGTCGGCCTGGTCGGGCAGGTCGTCGGCACGGTCAAGGGCGCGGCCGCCGAGGCCGGCGAGGCGATCGCGGTCGAGGCGGCGAAGATCAAGGTCACCGCGCTGCTCGCGGAACTCGGCCGGGAGATGAAGGACGGCCTGCAGGCCGCCCTGAAGGAGCCCGCCGTCACCGCCCTGGAGCGGATCGCGCAGGCGGACGGCGCCGGGAAGCACGGCGAGTTCCGCACCCTCAGCGCCGCCCGCTCGGGCGGCGAGCTCACCGGGAAGCTGGCCGGCACCGCCGTCGGCGGGGCCGCCGCGGTGGCCGGTGTGCGCGGCGTCTCCGCGGCGCTCAACCCGGACGGCACGGTGGCGGTCGACGGGCAGGGGCGCCCGGTGCTGCTCGGCGCCGACGGCAAGCGGCTGCCGGCCGTGGACGGGGTCAGCGTCGAGGTGGGCGCGGACGGCCGCCCGGTGCTCGGCGCCGACGGCAAGCCCGTCCTGCTGGACGCCGCGGGCGCCCCGGTCGCCGGGCTCGCGCTCGGCGCCGACGGCAAGCCGCTCACCGACGCCCGGGGCCGGCCGCTGACCGTCGCCGCCGACGGCGCGGTCGGCGACACCGGCCTGTCGCTGGCCGTCGGCAAGGACGGCCGGCCCGTCCTCGACGGGCACGGCCGCCCGGTCATGCTGGACGCCGAGGGCAACCCGGCCGGCGGCCTCGCCGTCGGCAAGGACGGCAAGCTGCTCACCGACGCCGACGGCCGCCCGGTGGTCGCCGGCGTGGACCGGGACGGCCGCCCGCTGGTGGACGCCGAGGTCGGCCCCGACGGCGTCCGCCTCGGCGCGGACGGCCTCCCGGTGGCCGCCGCCGACCTGGGCACCGGACCGGGCGCCCACGGCGCCCCGGGAACGAACCTCCCCGGCACCGAGGCCCCCGGCATCGACACCGCCGGCATCGACGGCCCGGCAGGCCGCGGCCACAGCCGGAACGGTCCCCTCCTCGACGTCGACCTCCAGGCCGCCCCCGCGGCCGGGGTGCAGGTGACCGCGGCACCGCAGGCGGTCGTCCAGACCCCGGTCGCCGACCCCGGCGGCCACCGCGGCGGCTCCGGTGGTTACACCGGCGGCTACGGCGGCCCGGTCGGCGGCGCCCACCACGCACCGGCGCCCGCGGCCTACGAGCCGGACGGCTACGACCTGCCGCCCGCCGCGCCGCACCCCGGCCCGATCTCGGTGCACACCGACTCGGTGGCGGTCGCCCCGCCCTCGCTCCCGACCTACGGCCCGCCGCCCGCCGAGGCGCCGACCGGCGGCGGCTGGCACGGCGGCGACCCCGTCGGACCGGGCACGCCCACGGGCCCCGCGGCGGGCTCCGGCTTCCCGCTCGGCCCCGTGGCCGGCGGACCCGCCGCCGGTGCGGGCCCGGTCGCCGGCACGGCCGTCCCGCCGGTCGGCGCACCCGTCGGCGCACCTGTGGGCGGCGCCCCTGTCACCGGCGGCACCCCCGTCGCCGGAGCCCCGGCCGCCGGTGCCCCCGGCCCGGGCGGGGCGGGCGCGCCCGGCACCGCGGTGCCCGGTGCGGCGGCCCCCGGTGCGGCGGGGCAGCCCGGCGCACAGGGCGGCTCCTCCGGTGTGGTCGGCGCGGTCGTCGGCACCCCCGGCGCGGCACCCCGCACCCCGGCAGGCCCGCCCGGTGCGGCCGCGCCCGGTGCCGGGGCGGGCGGCACGGCCCAGACCCCGCTGCCGTTCCGGCTCGGCGAGAGCGGCGAGCTCCGCCGCCGCCCCGACCTCCTCGGCCTGGAGCAGCACACCGGCCCGACCGTCGTCCCGGTGCTGCACCCCGGCCAGGTCGCCGCGGCCTACCTGGCCGCCCGCGCCGGACGCCTCCAGGAGGGCGCGCCGGCCGAGCCCGTCCCCGTCCGCGGCATCGCCGACGGCCGCCCGTACGGCCTGCCCGGCGGGCTCGGCCCGGTCGACCCGGCCCACCAGGCCGAGGTCGAGCGACTGGTGCCCCGCCGCCCGGACGGCACCCCCGCACTCCACCCCGACCCGGCCGGCGGCTGGACGGAGGTGCTCAACGGCGGCGGCCCGCGCGAGCCCGGCCGCGCCAACAACACCGTCGACGTGGCGCTCTCCTCGGTCGACACCTTCTCCGGCCTGCCGGTCTGCTCCGCACCACGGCTGCCCGACGGCCCGGCCGGGGAGTACGGCGGCCGCGACCGCGCCGAGCGCGAACTCGGCGCGCAGTTCCACGACCTCGGGGCCGGCGAGGGTGCGTTCGCCCGGGTCGCCGAGACACTGCTGCGCTCCGGCCCCGGCGCCCAGGCGGTGCTGCTCACCCTGGACGACTTCAAGCGCCCCCACCTGTGGAACGTGGTCAACCACGGCGAGCGGCTCACCTGGCTCGACCACCAGACCGGCCGCAGCGGCCCCGAGCCGCTGCACAGCGCCGGGAACGGACTGTGGGCGATCGCCCTGGACGCCGAGTGCAGGCCGCTGGACATCGCCGCGGCGGCCACCCCGGCCGAGGTGGCGGCCACCGCCGCGCCCGCGCCGGAACCGGAGCCCGCCCCGGAGCCGGAGCCCGCCCCGGAACCGGCCCCTGAACCCGCCCGCCAAGCCGAGCCCGCCCCGCCGCGGTCCCGGCTCACCATCCACCGCACCGCCGCCGGGAGCGCCCGCCGATGACCACCCGCGAGCAGGCCCTGGAGGCCGCCCACCGCTGGATCAACGGCGCGCTCCCCGCGGAGGGGGCACGCCGGGTGCACAGCCACGAGTTCGAGCACGGCTGGGTGGTGTGGCCGGAGCCGGCACCCGCCCACGTCAACCCGTTCACCGGCGTCCGGCGCGCCCCGCAGGAGATCGGCGCCGCCTGCGGCGTGGTCGACCGGCTCACCGGCGCGCTCACCGTCTGGCCGTCCGTCCCGGTGCCGGACGTGGTCCGGATGTACCGCGACTTCCTCGGCGCCGGCGACTACGACCCGGCGCTGCCGCCCGCCACCGGGCCCGGCGCCCGGGCCGAGCTGCGCTACCGGGACGCCCTCGGCGAGGTGCACACCCTCGTCGTGCAGTCCGCGACCGGCCTGCCGCACCCGGCGCTGCGCGCCGCCGAACGCCTCCGCGAGCAGGGTGTGCCCGCCGAGGACGTGCTCGGCGTGCACACCGACCTGCGGCCCGCCGCCCTGCCCGGCGGGTACGCCGCGCACGGGCTGGCCGCCGCCCTGCCGCACGTCCGGCTCACCCACGACCTGGCGTACGGGCCGTGGTTCGACCGCCGGGCGCAGGCCGTCCGGGCGGTGCCGCCGCAGGAGGGCGTCCGGCCCAACCGGGTGCCGTTCCCGCGCTCGGTGCCGCCGGCCCAGCCGGAGAGCGGACGGGCACTGGCCGAGCGGCTCGCGGCGCGGTTCGGCCCGCAGGGCGTCCGCCGCTTCGACGCCGCGGCGGTGGCGGACGCCGACCTGCCGGAGGCGGTCGCCCGGCCGCTGCTGGACGTCGGCCTGCCGGTCGCCGTCGAGGGCTTCTTCGCGCTGCACCACCCCGAGCCGGACGGGGTGCAGGACGGCACCCGCACCGACCCGGTGCTGCCCGAGGCCGCCGCCCGCCTCGCCGCGCTGGCCCGTGGCACCCGGGCCACCGCCGACGCGCGGCAGGCCCTGCTCGGCCAGGTCGTGCTGGGCACCGACGGCTGGGCCCTGATCACCGTCGACACCCTGCAAGGACGCGTCCGGGCGGTCGACCCGGACACCGCCGCGGCCCGCTACTGCAACGCCGACGTGACCGCCTTCGTCCGCTGCCTGCTGCTGCTCGCCGAACGCCTCCCCGCGCTGCGCGGACTCCACCCCTACGCGGCCGGCCCCGCCGTCGCCGAACTCCAGTGGGCCCTGGCCGCCGTCGACCGCACCGTCTTCACCGACCCGGAGAACTGGTGGGCGGTGATCGTCGAACAGCTCTGGCACGGCCTGCTCTGACCGTTCCGGGACCGTTCCGGAGGCCTCCGTCCGGGCCTCCGCCCGGGCCTTCGGCGGCGCCGAGGCGTCGGAACGGGGGATCCGGGCAGGTGGGCGGCCCGGATCGCGTAGCGTGGACCCCTATGCGACTCGGTGTTCTCGACGTGGGCTCCAACACCGTCCACTTCCTCGTGGTGGACGCGCACCCCGGTGCCGCCCCTGTTCCGGCGTACTCGCACAAGGCCGAGCTCCGGCTGGCCGAGCTGCTCGACGAGGACGGGGCGATCACCCCGGTCGGCGTCGACCGGCTGGTGTCCATGGTGTCCTCCTCGATCTCCGTCGCCGAGGACAAGGGCGTCGTCGAGATACTGCCGTTCGCCACCTCGGCCGTGCGGGAGGCCGCCAACGGCGAGGCCGTGCTGCAACGGGTCACCGAGGAGACCGGCATCGAACTGCGGGTGCTCTCCGGCCAGGACGAGGCCCGGCTCACCTTCCTGGCCGTCCGCCGCTGGTTCGGCTGGTCCTCCGGCCGGCTGCTCAACCTGGACATCGGCGGCGGCTCGCTGGAGATCGCCTGCGGCCTCGACGAGCAGCCCGACATCGCCGCCTCGCTGCCGCTCGGCGCCGGCCGGCTCACCGCCCGGCTGCCCGGCGACGTCGCCGACCCGGGGGACCTCCGGGAGCTGCGCCGCCACATCCGCGCCGAGATCGCGAACGTGGTCGGCGAGTTCACCAGACAGAACGCGCCGGACCACGCCGTCGCCACCTCCAAGACCTTCAAGCAGCTGGCCCGGATGGCCGGCGCCGCGCCGACCGACGCCGGCCCCCGGGTGCCGCGCAGGCTCACCCGCAGCGGCCTCTCCGCCTGGCTGCCGCGGCTCGCCACCATGACGGTCGCGGAGCGCGCCCGCATCCCCGGCGTCTCCGAGGGCCGCGCCCGGCAACTGCTCGCCGGGGCGCTCGTCGCCGACGCCGCGATGGACCTCTTCGGCCTCGACGAGTTGGACATCTGCCCGTGGGCGCTGCGCGAGGGCATCATCCTGCGCCGGCTCGACGCCCTCGACACCCCGGCCGACCGGAGGCCTGCGCTCACCTCCTGACGGCCCGCCGCAGGCGCCCCGCCGGGTGAGACCTGGCCCACGCTTCCTCCGGCTCTGCCCCATTCGTCCGCGCCGCCGCATACCCTGTGTCCCGTGGCGGAAGCAGCGGACGACGACGCATCGCCGGGCGGCCGCGCGGCCGAGGACGGCGCGCGGCAGGCCTCCGGGCCGCGCCGGGCCAAGGCCGGCACCCCGCCGCGGCGCGTCGGCGGCGGCAAGGACGGCACGCTCGGCGAGCGCGCCGCCGCGGCCTCCCGCACGGCCAAGGGCGCGGCCTCCCGGACGGCCAAGGGAGCCGCCTCCCGGACGGCCCGCTCCGCGAAGTCCGTGCAGTCCGCCACCGCCGCGCGGACCGCCAAGGTCGCCAAGGTCGCCCGCGCCGTGAAGGAGGCCCGCCGCAAGGAGCCGGACCGGCCGCCCCTGCTGCGCACCACCGACCGGCTGGTGCTGCCGCCGCACCCCGCCGTGCACGTCCCGGACACCAAGGTGGCGCTCTCCACCGCCTCGGTGTACCCGTCGACCACCGAGACCGCCTTCGAGCTGGCCGCCCGGCTGGGCTACGACGGCGTCGAGGTCATGGTCTGGAACGACCCGGTCAGCCAGGACGTCGAGGCGCTGCGCCGGCTCTCCGACGCCCACGGCATGCCGATCCTCGCCGTGCACGCCCCCTGCCTGCTGATCACCCAGCGGGTGTGGACCACCGACCCGTGGACCAAGCTGGTCCGCGCCCGGGCCGCCGCGGAGCGGCTCGGCGCGGACACCGTGGTCGTCCACCCGCCGTTCCGCTGGCAGCGGCAGTACGCGCGGGAGTTCGTCGCCGGGATCGGCCGGATGGCCGGGGAGACGGACGTCCGCTTCGCGGTGGAGAACATGTACCCGTGGCGCTACAAGGACCGCGAGATGCTCGCCTACGCGCCGGGCTGGGACGTCACCGACGAGGAGTACCGGCACTTCACCATCGACCTCTCGCACGCGGCGACCTCGCGGATCGACGCCCTGGAGATGGCCGACCGGATGGGGGACCGGCTCGCCCACATCCACCTCGCCGACGGCTCGGGCTCCGGCAAGGACGAGCACCTGATCCCGGGCCGCGGCAAGCAGCCCTGCGCGACCCTGCTGGAGCGCCTCGCCCGCAGCGGCTTCGACGGGCACGTGGTGCTGGAGGTCAACACCCGGCGGTCGGCCTCGGCCGCCGAGCGGGAGGCCGACCTGGCGGAGGCACTCGCCTTCACCCGGCTCCACCTGGCGACCCCGGCCCGGCAGCTCCGCGGCCGGCCCGTCCCCGGGGCCGAGGGAGGCCGGACGTGACGGATATTCAGCAGCAGGCGCACGCCCTCTCGTTCGGGCCGGTGGCCGAGCAGTACGACGCCGCGCGGCCGTCCTACCCGGACGGGCTCTTCGACGAGCTGGAGCGGCTGGCCGGCCGTCCGCTCGCCGGTGCGGACGTGGTGGACGTGGGAGCCGGGACGGGCATCGCCAGCCGGCTGCTGGCGGCCCGCGGCGCCCGGGTGCTCGCCGTGGAGCCGAGCGGCGGCATGGCCGCCCGGCTGCGGGCCGTCTCGCCGGACATCCCGGTGGTCAAGGGCGTCGGCGACGACCTGCCCTGCCACGACGACTCCGCGGACCTGGTCACCTACGCCCAGGCCTTCCACTGGACCGACCCGGAGCGGTCGGTGCCCGAGGCGCTGCGGGTGCTGCGGCCGGGCGGCGCGCTGGCGCTGTGGTGGAACGTCAAGGACCGCGCCGAGGGCTGGATCGCCGAGCAGGAACGCCGGCTCGCCGCGGCCCTGCCCTCGTACCACTTCTACGGCTCCACGCTGACCGCCTTCGCCGAGCCGCTGGCCGCCCGCGGGCTGCGGGTGAAGACCGCCAGGCTGCACTGGGCCCGGCAGGTCACCGTCGACAGCCACCTGGCCGACCTCGGCTCGCGCTCGTACTTCGCCGTGCTGCCGCCCGAGCAGCAGGCGCCGGTGCTGGCGGCGGAGCGGGCCGCCCTGCTGGCCGGGCACCCGGACGGGATGCTGACCGAGCCGTACGTTCTCGACCTCTTCGTGGCCCGCACCCGGGCGTGAACCGGCGGACGCGCGCTGACCGCATCGCGGACAGCGCGTCCGCCGCCCGGACCGGGGGGCGTAATCTCGGTAGGACAGCGGTCCTGCACCCTCTTCCACCAGCGCAGTGGCCGCCCGCAGGCCCCGAAGGAGTGGAGCGCATGCCCGAGCTGAGGTCCCGTACCGTCACCCACGGCCGCAACATGGCGGGCGCCCGCGCCCTTCTCCGGGCCGCCGGCGTAGCCCGGGAGGACTTCGGCAAGCCGATCATCGCGGTGGCCAACTCCTTCACCGAGTTCGTGCCGGGCCACACCCACCTGCAGCCGGTCGGCCGGATCGTTTCCGAGGCGATCAAGGAGGCCGGTGGCATCCCGCGCGAGTTCAACACCATCGCCGTCGACGACGGCATCGCGATGGGCCACGCCGGCATGCTGTACTCGCTGCCCTCGCGCGACCTGATCGCCGACTCGGTCGAGTACATGGTCAACGCGCACTGCGCGGACGCCCTGATCTGCATCTCCAACTGCGACAAGATCACCCCCGGCATGCTGATGGCCGCGCTGCGCCTCAACATCCCGACGGTCTTCGTCTCCGGCGGCCCGATGGAGGCCGGCAAGGCCACCCTGGTCGACGGCACCGTCCGCAAGCTCGACCTGGTGGACGCGATCTCGCAGGCGGTGAACGAGAACGTCTCTGACGAGGACATCGCGATCATCGAGGAGAACGCCTGTCCGACCTGCGGCTCGTGTTCCGGCATGTTCACCGCCAACTCGATGAACTGCCTCACCGAGGCGATCGGCCTGTCGCTGCCCGGCAACGGCTCGGTGCTGGCCACCCACACCGCCCGCCGCGCGCTCTACGAGCGGGCCGGACAGACGGTCGTCGAGATCACCAAGCGGCACTACCACCAGGACGACGAGTCCATGCTGCCGCGCAACATCGCCACCCGGGCCGCGTTCGAGAACGCCATGGCCCTGGACATCGCGATGGGCGGCTCCACCAACACGATCCTGCACCTGCTGGCCGCCGCCCAGGAGGCCGAGCTGGACTTCGACATGCGGGACATCGACGCGATCTCCCGCAAGGTCCCCTGCCTGTCCAAGGTCGCGCCGAACGGCTCGTACTACATGGAGGACGTGCACCGGGCCGGCGGCATCCCGGCGATCCTCGGCGAGCTGTACCGCGGCGGCCTGCTCAACGAGGACGTGCACACCGTGCACGCCGACTCGCTCGCCGAGTGGCTGAAGACCTGGGACGTCCGCGGCGGCTCGCCGTCCGCCGAGGCCGTCGAGCTGTGGCACGCCGCCCCCGGCTGCAAGCGCACCTCCGAGGCGTTCGCGCAGTCCGAGCGCTGGGAGTCCCTGGACACCGACGCCGCCAAGGGCTGCATCCGCAGCGTCGAGCACGCCTACTCCGTCGAGGGCGGCCTCGCCGTGCTGTACGGCAACCTCGCCGAGGACGGCTGCATCGTGAAGACCGCCGGCGTGGACGAGTCCATCTGGACGTTCAGCGGCCCGGCCGTCGTCGTCGAGTCGCAGGAGGACGCCGTCGAGGCGATCCTCGCCAAGCGGATCAAGGAGGGCGACGTCGTCGTCATCCGCTACGAGGGCCCCAAGGGCGGTCCGGGCATGCAGGAGATGCTCTACCCGACCTCCTTCCTCAAGGGCCGCGGCCTAGGCAAGGCCTGCGCGCTGATCACCGACGGCCGGTTCTCCGGCGGCACCTCCGGCCTGTCGATCGGCCACGCCTCCCCGGAGGCCGCCTCCGGCGGCACCATCGCCCTGGTCGAGGACGGCGACATCATCGCCATCGACATCCCGGGCCGGAAGGTCAGCCTGGAGGTCTCCTTCGAGGAGCTGCACGAGCGCCGGCTCAAGCTGGAGGCCGAGGGCGGCTACCGGCCGAAGAACCGTCAGCGCCAGGTCAGCCAGGCCCTGAAGGCCTACGCGGCGATGGCCACCTCCGCCGACAAGGGCGCCGTCCGCGACGTGAGCAAGCTGGGCTGAGCCCGCCCGCGACCGCGACCGGAGGGAGCCGCACCCCGCAGGGGCGCGGCTCCCTCCGCGGTTCCGCGCCGGGCCCGGGCGACAATGGGTGCCGTGAACCAGCGCACCCCCCGCAAGCAGCCCGCCGGCGGCTCCGAGCCGGAGCCGATCCGGTTCTTCGGCACCACCTGGGTCGACCACGGCCGCGGCTACTGGCCGCGCCGCGTCCTCGTCTCGCTGGGCGCCCTGGTCTGCACCGCGGCCGCCGCCCTGGTGCTGCGGTTCGCCGTCGCCGGGGTGGCGCTCTCCGACGCCGGCCGGTTCGTCGACGTGCTGCTGATCGGCGCCGTCGCGATCTGCTCCTGCCTCGCCGCGATCCGCACCTGGAAGACCCTCACCGAGGGCCGGCACAGCCTGGACGGCTGGATGGCCGAGGACCGCTCGCTGGGCGCGGTCTGGCTGATCGGCGGTGCCGGCGCGCTCGCCGCCTACTTCTTCCGCAGCCTGGTCGAGGCCCCCGGCGAGGCGGTGCACCGCGCCGCGTACGAGAAGGCCCGCCGCGGGCGGCGGTAGCGACCGCCGTCAAGGCACAAGGACGGCCGACTCAGGTGCCCCCACGTGCCCCCGGGGGTTGTGCCGCTACTTGCCGAACGCCTGGGCGAGGTCCTCGAAGAGGTCCTCGGGCTCCTCCAGGCCGACCGACAGGCGCAGCAGCGAGGGGTGCGGGCGGGCCTCCGGGGCGACCGGGCGGTGGGTCAGCGAGGCCGGGTGCTGGATCAGGGTGTCGACGCCGCCGAGCGACACCGCGTGGGTGATCAGCTCGCAGCCGGCCGCGGTGCGGGCCGCGGCCTCGTAGCCGTCGCGCAGCGAGAAGGCCAGCACCGAGCCGGCACCGGACATCTGCCGGCCGACCAGGCCCTGCGGGTCGCACTCCGGCAGGCCGGGGAAGTACACCCGGTCGACCTCGGGGCGGGAGCCCAGCCAGGCCGCCACCTTGGCCGCGTTCGCCGCCTGGTGGCGCACCCGCATCGGCAGCGTCTGCAGGCCGCGGTGCAGCAGGTAGGCGGCGAGCGGGTGCAGGATGCCGCCGGTCACCGCGCGGACCCGGCGCAGCCGCGCCGCCCACTCGGCGTCGGTGGCGACCGCGCCGGCCAGCACGTCGCCGTGGCCGCCGAGGTACTTGGTGGCACTGTGCAGCACCAGCGTCGCGCCGTGGTGCACCGGCCGCTGCAGGACTGGGGTGGCGAAGGTGTTGTCGACGAGGAGCGGCACGTCCCCGCACTGCTCGGCGACGGCGGTGAGGTCGACCAGGTCCAGGGTGGGGTTGGCCGGGGTCTCCACGATCACCAGGCCGGTGTCGGGGCGGATCGCCGCCGCGACCTCGCCGGCCCGGGCCCAGGTCACCTCGGTGCCGAGCAGGCCGGTGGCGAGCACGTGGTCGGTGCCGCCGTACAGCGGTCGCACCGCGACGACGTGGCCGCGGCCCTCGGCGCGGGCGGCCAGCAAGCAGGCGGCGAGCGCGGCCATGCCGGAGGCGAAGGCCACCGACTGCTCGCAGTCCTCGAGTTCGGCGAGGGCCTGCTCGAAGCGGGCGGTGGTCGGGTTCCACAGCCGCTGGTAGACGGCGCTGCCGCCGTCCGGGACGAGTCCGCCGGTGGCCAGTGCCTCGTAGCTGTCGCCGCCGGTCTCCACGCCGGGGAGGGGGTTGGTGGTGGAGAGGTCGATCGGCGGGACGTGGGTCCCGAGGCCGCGCAGATCGGTTCTGCCGGCGTGCACGGCCCGGGTGTCGGCGTGGGGCATGGGTGGCTCCTCGGCGGGGTGTGGGGGTGGCCCCATGGTGAAGAGAACGCCGAGCCGCAGCCACTGTCCGGAAGAACATTCGAGTACCGGCCGGTAGGTCTTGCGAATGTTCGGGGTGGCGGACGATCGTGGGCCCCGTGCCGAAGAATCCGCAGCGCGAACTCGCCCCCGTCGACCGGGCCATCCTGCGCCTGCTGGTCGCCGACGCCAGGATGCCCAACAACGCGATCGCCGAGGCGGTGGGCATCGCCCCGTCCACCTGCCTGGGCCGGATCCGGGCGCTGCGGGAGCGCGGGGTGATCCGCGGCTTCCACGCCGAGGTGGAGCCGGGCGCGGTCGGGCTCGGCATCCAGGCGATGATCGCGGTGCGGCTGCACGCGCACACCAAGGAGCAGATCCGCAGCTTCGCGGGCGGGATACCGCGGCTGCCCGGCGTGGTCGCCGCGTACCACCTCGCCGGGGCCGACGACTACCTGCTGCACATCGCGGTCGCCGACACCGACGCCCTGCGCGACTTCGTGCTGGAGCACCTGACGGCGCATCCGGCGGTGCAGCACACCGAGACCAGCCTGATCTTCGGCCATGTCCGGGGCGACGCCGGGGTGTCCGGCGACTGACCCCGGACGGCCGGGCGGTCAGCTGCGCGACAGCGTGCCGCAGCCCTGGTGGTCGTCCAGCGGGCGGTTCGGGTCGTACGGGTCGACCGTCGGGCCGGTGTGCGGCTCGCCGGTGCCGAAGTCGAAGCCGATGCTGAAGTCCGTCTCCAGGTAGCCGCTGCCCATGTCGCACACGTTGTTGCCGAAGTCGGCCCGGCCCTTGTCCAGGACCAGCTTGCCGCGCTGCACCTGGTACCGGGCCGGGTCGTAGAACCGGAAGTCCTGCTGACGGCGGACGATCTCCCGCTCGACCCGGACGCCGCCGCCGGTCTTCCAGGCGACCGGCTTGGCGGTGCCGCCGGAGCTCTGGCCGGGCCGCGGCGCGCCGGCGTCCGGACCGGGCTTCAGCGCGTAGACGAAGATGTAGTCGGTGTGCACCAGCAGGCCGCGGTCGCCGTCGCTCTCGAAGGTCGTCCGGCCCTGCACCTTCACCACGTCGGTGACCGGCACGGAGCGGTGCGGGTCGAAGCGGCTCAGCCAGCTGGTCGCGTCCTGGTCCGCGGTCGGGTGGGCCAGCGCCTTCTCCAGGTCGGCGCGCGCCTCGCGGTCCAGCAGGGCGAGGGCGTCGGTCGGGGTCTCGCCGGCGATCGTCCTCGGGTCGAGGTTGGTCAGCACCAGGTACTGCCGGACCTTGCCGAGCAGGCCCGCCACGTCCCCCTTGCCGAACACGCCGACGCCCTTGGCCTCGGGCATCGCCAGGGCCTCCGGGCCGGCCTGCCAGGTGTCGGCGGGCGAGTCGGCCCACGGGCGGTCGACGGTCGGGGTGCCGGGGTCGGCGGTCGGCGGCGCGGCGGTCGCCGAGGCGCTGCCGGGCCCGGCCGCGGGCACCGCCGAGGAGCCCCGGCTCCGCTCGTACCAGCCGTGCAGCCGGTCCACGTTCAGCGCGGCCAGCGTGACCGCCGCGGCCAGCACCACGAACAGCGGCGTCTGCCAGTTGCGCTTCTTCGGCCGGCCCCACGGGTCGACCGGCTTCGGCCGTCGCCCGAACCGCCGCCGGGCGGCCGGAGCGGGGTCGGCGGAGGCCCGCCAGGGCTCGGGCCGCGGCGGCTGCCGCTTCCACTTCGCGGCCAGCATCCGGGACCGCCCGGACTGCTCCTTGACCGTGGCGCCGCGGACGAAGTCCTCGTCGAGGACGAGGTCCTCGAACGGGTCGTCAGGGCGTGGAGCGGGATCGTCGACTATCGGCACGCCGGACAGTATGCAGACGGCCGCCGACACACCCGACGCCGGGGGTCGGTCACTCCCCGCCCGGCAGCCAGCCCCGCTGGACCGCCCGGACGCCGAACTCGAAACGGCTGCGCGCGCCGAGGCGCTCCATCAGGTCGGTGGCCGACCGGCGGGCCGTCCGCGCGGAGACCCCGATCCGCTTGGCGATCGCCTCGTCGGTGAGGCCCTGCGCCAGCAGCCGGACGACGGTCGCCTCCTGGGGGCTCAGCCCGGCGTCGTCCCGGCGGGGTGCGGCCCCCAGCGGCTGCGCGGAGGTCCAGACGTTCTCGAACAGCGCGCAGAGCGCCGTCATGGTGCCGTCGCCGGTGAGCAGGACGGCGGCAGCGGCCGAGTCCCCGCTGCTGACCGGAACCAGGGCGGTCGAACGGTCGAAGATCATCAGCCGGGTCGGCAGCTCCGGCGCCGTCCGCACCTCGCCGCCGAGCTCGGTCAGCCAGGTCGCGTAGGCCACCGTCGACTGGCTGTTGCGCACGCTGTCCAGGAACAGCGAGCGCATCCGCACACCGCGGTCCAGCAGCCGCCGGTCGTTGGCCTGGGACGCCTCCAGCGTCTCCGGCCGGTGGCCGCCGCCGGGCGCGAAGGTCATCAGGTCCGTCTCCGCCTCGGCGGCCAGCCGGGCGATGGCGTCACGGATGGCGTCCAGGCCGTCCAACTGCTCCACGCCGGGGCCGGAGGCGGACGGGCCGATGGCGGAGAACTCCGCGATCAGCTGGGCGGCCGCCGCCCGGGAGGCCTCGATCCGCAGCTGCTGTGCGGCCAGTTCGGCCTGCTGGCGGGCCATCAGGAGTTCCATGCCCACGTCGGGCGCGACCGCGCACAGCTCGCCGTCGCGTTCGTAGGACGGCCGGATCAGGGCCAGTTCGCTGAGCAGGTCCAGGCTGCGCCGGACCTCGGCGCGGTCCAGGCCCAGCCGCTCCGCGAGCGCCGTCACGCCCTCGCGCGGATGCACGAGCATGGCTCGGTAGACGGCCTCCGACGCGGTGTCGAGTCCGAGCGCGGTGAGCACAGCGGTTCCCCCCGGTGTGTGTGCGCGATGAAGATCGGCACGAACGATAGTCGCATGTGGGGGCGGCGCTCACCAGGGGCGCCCGTGGACGCTTCCGGCCAGCGCCTGAAACGTCCACGGACGGGGCCTGTGCATCGTTCAACCGCTTTGCGAGAGTTCGGACATGTATCTCGTCCATGCCGATCTGCACCCGCCGGCGGCGGGCCCGCCGGGCGACCTGCCGGCCGGGCTCGGCCGGGCCGTCGCCGCGCTCGCCCTGCCGAACGAGGGGATCGAGCACGTCTGCGTCCACGCCGTGCCGGCCGCCGCGCCGGTGATCGGCGTGTACGTGCTCGCCGACGACCTGGAGCGCGCCGAGCAGGCCGCCGCCGCGCTCTGCCACCGGGCGGCGGGCCTGCTGCCGGCGCTGGCCGGCTGGTCCGTGGGCCGGGTGGGCGTGCCGCTGGTCGCCCCGTTCTACGAGCGGATGCTGGCCGCATCCGACCGGGGTGGACGGTTCGGTCCACGGCCGCTTCCGTCCAGCCGGAATCCCTTCCACCGGGCCTGAGCTGCGACGAAGCTGGTGATCGCCGGCCGGGGGAGACACCCCGCCGGCAGCGCCGGACGGAGCGTCACCGCGGAACGTCCGACCGGCGGCCCACCCGCTCGTACCTCCGGAAGGACCACTCCCGTGCTTCGTCTCTCGCTCGCCAAGGCCGCCGCGGTCGGCGTTCTGGCCCTCGCCGCCGCCCCCGTCCTCGCCGGCCAGCTCTCCGGCGGCGCCGACACCCGCACCACGGCCGTGCCGCGTTCCACCACCGCCTGGGAGACCACGGCGTGGGAGACCACCGCCTGGGAGTGAGTCCACTGCCCGGGCCCGGGGGCCTCCGCGGTCAGCCGCGCCTGCGGGCCCGCTTGACCGAGCCGACCACACCGGCGACCGCCAGCAGCAGGGCGGCGGGCAGCAGCGAGGTGAACAGGGCGGCGAACAGCCCGGAGCTGCCGAGCAGGGTCATCGCCAGGGTGTCGAGCACCCACAGGGCGCCGGCCGCCGGCAGGGCGGACTGCCAGGGGTGCTCATCGGTCCAGCGCTGCAGCCGCCGGTCGCCGGTGTCCCGACGGATCCGGCCACCGACCGTGCCGACGAGGAAGAAGAAGAACAGGCCGAGGCCGACCGGTCCGGCCAGGATGTCCATGGACCAGTTGCCGGTGACGATGTCCACGCCGAGGGCGGCACCGCCCACCACCGTGCCGACGGCCGCTGCCGTCCGCCACGGGCCGAGAGTCGCCGCGGCGACGGCGACCTGACGGCTCTCACTTCGCGACAAATCTCCGTTACCCATGTCTCCACCGTGCGCCCGCCGGTCCCTGGAAATCCATAGGGGTGATCCCCGAGTTTCCCCCGAGGTGTACCCGGCGGAGCCGGGCCGATGTTCCGCCAACGCCGGACCGACTTCATATGAACATCATTTGAATCCGGTGTCCCGGCCGCCTCCGGCTCCCTATGCTGCGGCCGTCCTGTCCGTCCGGCCGAGAGACCCCAGATGCTGATCCTCGCCGTCCTGCTCCTCCTCACCGGCGCCGTCCTGCTCGTCCTGAGGTGGCGCAAGGTCACCGACCGCCGCGCCGTCACGGCCGCCGGCCTGGTCACCACCGGCATCGGCCTGCTCGCGGGTCTGGCCACCTTCGTGTACGTCGTCGAGCCGTACGAGGTGGGCGTGCCCACCACCCTGGGCAAGGTCGGTGCCACCTGGCAGCCCGGGCTGCACCTCAAGTCGCCGCTGACCGACGTCTCCACCTTCTCGACCCGGCCGGTCGACCTCGACCTCACCGGCAAGGACACCATCGAGGTCCGCTCCTCCGAGGGCGGCGTGCTCTACGCCGACATCACCGTGAAGTGGTCGGTGGACCCGCAGCACACCCAGAGCCTGTTCAAGCTCGCCGGCAGCACCGACGCCGTCCAGCGGCGGCTGGTCTACCCCGACAGCCGGGAGATCGTCCGCAACGTCTTCGCCAAGCACACCGGCGTGGAGGGCTACAGCTCCGAGCGCGAGGCGATCAGCGCCGAGATCGAGCGGCAGATCACCGCCCGGCTGGCGCCGCGCGGCATCCTGGTCAACGGCGTCAACCTGCGCAACGTGAAGCCCAGCGACAGCCTGCAGCACGCCATCGACCAGAAGATCCAGCAGGACCAGGCCACCGCGCAGGCCGAGGCCGCCGTCCGCACCGCCAAGGCCGAGGCCGAGAAGCGGAAGATCGAGTCGGAGAGCACCGCAGCCGCCAACAACGCCATCGCCAACTCGCTCACCGACCGCATCCTGGCGAGCCAGTGCATCGAGGCCTTCAAGGCCGCCGCCGAGAAGAACCCGGTGTACGCCAGCCCCTGCGGCACCGGCGGCTCCCCGGTGATCGTCGACGGCAGCAAGCGCTGACACCACGGCCGGGCGTCCGGGGCACCATGCCCCGGAC